>JBEANU010000168.1:0-12068 GCA_041165265.1 Bacteroidota bacterium
CTTGTCAGCCGATTTAAGTTTTTGCATAATTAAAAAGCTTATTGGTGGCTGACTTCAAACAATTTTGCTTTTTTTTGCTCTACTGATAAATTTTCTTAACGCTAATTTTTACAATGCCGCTTTAAATCATTGAAATTGACTTTTTGAGGGATGACTAATTACAGTAGAAATTCGATTAAACTTTTTTCCATGTTCACCACTTCTACCTGATTTATGGTAATTGTCTTTATTGAATTGAAGCTCAGTCTCCTTGCGAATTTTGCTGACTGATTCTTCAACACAATCTGAAATTTCTTTCTTTCTATTTTTTGAAATTGGCATTTCTGAACAAATTTTAAAAGAAAATTACACCACCAACTTTTTATATCTGAATTTTTTGAATGCATTTTCGCCTAAGCGTTGTTTTTTGTTTTCTTCATAATCGCTAAATGAACCTTCGAAAAAGTAAACATTGCCCTCACCTTCAAATGCTAAAATGTGCGTACAAATTCTATCTAAAAACCATCTATCATGGCTGATTACTACAGCACATCCACCATAATTTTCTAAAGCTTCTTCTAATGCACGTAATGTATTTACATCAATATCATTGGTAGGTTCATCTAATAATAATACATTGGCTTCACGTTTTAATGTAATGGCTAAATGCAATCTATTGCGTTCACCACCTGACAATACAGCAATCTTTTTTTGCTGATCATTTCCATTGAAATTAAATTTTGAAACATAAGCTCGTGAGTTGATGCGGTGTTTGCCCACTTCAATAAATTCTAAATCATCGCTAATCGTTTGCCATACTGTTTTTTCTTTATCCATATCGGTATGATGCTGGTCAACATAGCTTACTTTAACGGTTTCGCCAATTTCAAAATTTCCTTCATCAGCTTTTTCCATTCCTAATATCATTCTGAACAAGGTAGTTTTACCGGCACCATTTGGCCCAATAATACCTACAATACCGCCTTGAGGTAATGCAAAATTCAAGTTTTCAAATAAAATTCTATCCCCAAATGATTTTTTTACATTAACTGCTTCAATAACTTTTGAGCCCAATCGTGGTCCTGGTGGAATATATATTTCTAATTTTTCTTCACTATCTTTTCCATCTTCACTTGCCATTTTTTCATAATTAGCTAATCTGGCTTTACTTTTTGCCTGCTTAGCTTTAGGCGCCATACGCACCCATTCCAACTCACGTTCTAAAATCTTTTTGCGCTTACTTTCAACCTTTTCTTCTGCCGCCAATCGTGCTGATTTTTGCTCTAACCAACTAGTATAATTTCCTTTATACGGTATGCCTTCGCCTCTATCTAATTCTAATATCCATTTAGCAACATTATCCAAAAAGTATCTATCATGGGTAATACAAATTACAGTGCCTTTGTATTGTTCCAAATGTTTTTCTAACCATAAAATTGATTCAGCATCCAAGTGATTCGTAGGTTCATCCAATAATAAAATATCGGGTTCTTGTAATAACAATCTGCACAATGCTACACGGCGTAATTCACCACCACTTAATGTTTTAATTGATGAATCGCCATCTGGTACTTGCAATGCATCCATAGCTCTTTCAAGCACAGTATCAATTTCCCAACCATTTGCTGCTTCAATTTTATCTTGTAAATTACCTTGTCTGTTCAGTAATTTATCCATCTCTTCATCGCTCATTGGTTCAGCAAATTTGTTGCTGATTTCTTCATATTCTTTTAGTAAATCAAAAATTTCTTTCTTCCCTTCTCTTATAATTTCAATAACCGTTTTGGTATCATCTAAAACTGGTTCTTGCTCCAAATATCCAACTGAATAATCATTTTTTTTGAATTCAATTTTTCCTTGATAATTCTGATCAATTCCTGCTATCAGCTTTAATAATGTTGATTTACCACTACCATTCAAACCTATAATACCAATTTTGGCACCATAAAAAAATGATAAATAAATATTGTTCAAAATTGCTTTACTAGGTGGAATTATTTTGCTTACACCTACCATTGAAAAAATTACTTGTTGCGATGCTGCATTGTTATTGTCTGCCATTTATTATATTTTTTTTTGAGTTGCAAAGATAGCTTTTTGATTGATGTATAAAAATCAGTGGTATATAAGTTTTAAAAAAATAAATTTTTTAATGATTACATTTATCGTATATTTGCGATATACAATAAAAATAAAATGGCTCAAAATAAAAAGGAAGAGTTCAATCAAAAAGAAATTAATATTTCAGATTTTGCAAAAGCAATCAGCCACCCAGCAAGAGTTGCTATACTAAAAGAAATTGCAAAACGCAATGGCTGTATTTGTGGTGAAATTGTTGAAGTATTACCGCTTGCCCAATCAACCGTATCGCAGCATTTAAAGGAATTACTCAAAGCCGAATTAATAAAAGGTGAAATTGATGGCACAAAATCTTGCTATTGCATCAATTGGAAAACTTTTGAAAAATTTGAAAAAACTTTTATTGAATTCTTCAATAAAACAAAATCCCAAAATCAAAATTGCTGTTAAATGAATATTCAAAAAAAACATTGGGAAACAATTTACACCCATAAACAACCTAATGAGGTAAGTTGGACACAAAAAATCCCTCAAACTTCACTACAGTTTATCTCTGATGCTAATCTTCCCAAAAGTGCCTCCATTATTGATATTGGTGGTGGTGATAGCAACCTTGTAGATTATCTTTTAGAAGAGGGATATAGTAATATTTCTGTTTTAGATATTAGTGAATTTGCTTTGCAAAGAGCAAAACATCGGTTAGGCGAAAAAGCACAAAAAGTAAATTGGATTGTGAGTGATGTATTAGAATTTAAACCCAACTGCAAATATGACTTTTGGCATGATAGGGCTGCATTTCATTTTTTAACCACTGAATTACAGATTACTCAATACCTTTCAACGGCTAGAAGTTTTATTCAAAAAAATGGAACTGCAACTATCAGCACTTTCAGCGAATTGGGACCTACTAAATGCAGCGGGCTTGCTATACAACAATATTCAGAGGAAACCTTAAGCAGTGAACTTAATAACGGTTTTGAAAAAATAAAATGTTTACAAGAAAACCACATTACACCTTTTAACACTACTCAAAACTTTTTGTATTGTAGTTTCAAAAGAAAATTTAAATAATAATAAAAAATGAACTTTACACAATTCAAACAATCGCTTTCATCAATCAATGAATTAACAATTTTATTGCCTGATAACTCATTAATTCCTCAACATTTTCATATCACTGAAGTTGGGCTTATCACAAAACATTTTATTGATTGTGGCGGCAAAGAACGAATCAACAAATTAATTTCTTTTCAACTTTGGGTTGCCGAAGATGTAAAACATAGGCTATCACCTGAAAGAGTTACAAGCATTCTCAATCAATCTGCTTTTATCACTGGTAATGCTGATTTTGAAATTGAAGTAGAATATCAAACCAACACCATTGGTAAATATGGAATCGAATTTAACGGACAATATTTTCAACTTACCAATAAATTCACTGAATGTTTAGCTGCCGAAGTGTGTGGCACTCAATCTGAAAAATACAAACTCAATTTAGCTGATATAGAACAAACAAGCTGTTGCGTTCCAGGTGGTGGTTGCTGTTAATTTTTTCATCAAACTTAAAACAAATTCAAAATGACACCAATTAAAGTATTATTTCTGTGCATTCACAATTCAGCACGTAGCCAAATAGCTGAAGCCTATCTAAAACATTTTGGTGGTGAAAAATTTCATGTTGAAAGTGCTGGTTTAGAAGCAGGTACATTAAACCCTTTAGCCGTTGAAGTAATGAAAGAAGACGGCATTGATATTTCAAAAAATGAAACCAATGATGTGTTTGATTTTTTCAAAGAAGGACGTTTATATAATTATGTAATCACAGTTTGTGATGCTGGTAACTCAGATAAATGCCCCATTTTTCCGGGCATCAACAAAAAAATAAATTGGAATTTTACTGACCCTTCATCACTCACAGGTTCACATGAAGAAAAATTAGCTGTTACAAGAGAAGTAAGAAATAAAATTAAAGAGGCAGTTTTAAATTTTATTAAAGAAGCATAAACAATACATTTACAAACCAAACATGAAAAAAATCACAGACTATCTTAGCCGAAATAAACGCTTTGCAATCATTATTGCTGGTATCATTTGTTTGAATTTTATCTATGGCTTTGATGCAAAATTTACCATCATCAATTTACTTTGGGTTTTTATCAGCATAGTAAAAATAGATAGCTAATTTATTGTATGAGCCTACAGCAAATTAATAATTGAGCAACATTTATATAAAAGATAAATTATGCTGATTTTAATTTACTATAAGCATCCAAAGCTTCCCTAAAATCGGGTCGGAGTTTTAAAGCGGCTTCCAAATCCTTTAAAGCTTGAGTTTTATTATTCCGTTTTTCCCAACACAATGCTCTCATATAAAACGCATCGGCACTTCGTGATGATACACTGATTGCCAAATTAAAATGCTTGAATGCCTCCTCTAGATTATTACTATTAAAATAAATCATTCCTACATTATAAATTGGCTGTATTTCAGTTGGCGATTCAACAATCATTTTTTTATATACATTTATTGCTTTCTGATTTTCATTATTTTGTTGGTATAGCATAGCCAATGCATAATTTCCTTCGTATTTAACGCTATCAATACGAAGCACATTCATGAAGTATTTTTCGGCCAAATTTTTATTTCTAAACATATTCAATAATCCTAATTGCATATATGCATTATAGCTTTCAGGGTTGTTATCAGCTGCAATTCTAAATAAGGCTAATGCTTTAGTGGTATCCGATTTTTCTTTCCATACCATGCCTTGCAAAAAATAAGCATCGCTATTAGTTTTATCATGTATCAAAATACTATTTGTTTCAGTAATTGCGGCATCATACTCTTTTAAATACAAATATGTTTTTGCCAATTTAAATGAAAGATTAATATCATCGGGCGCAATTTTTTTTGCCTTTTGTAAGTATTGTAAAGCTACTTTTATAAAATGAGCATCAATATTTACATCGGCAAAAGTTAAATAATAAGCGGTTTTAGTTGAATCTAACTCAATAGCATGATGTAAATCGGAAGCTGCCAATACCAATTCATGCAATTGATAAAAGGAATTACCTCTAGCAAAAAACAATTCAGCATCTAATGGATTAATATTTATTTGGTCAGTAATTTTTCTGATTTCAGGATTTGATATTGCTATTGAATCAATTGCCGCTTGGTATTTAGTTTCAATTTTACCATTATCATGGCACGAAACAGTTATAATAGCTGCAAAAAATAACACTACAATTGATTTTAAAAATGGTTGCATGAATTAAAAATTAAAATATGTAGCAAAGCTATTTAAATTTTGATTGATTTTTCATTCAGTTATCGCTGTATAACTTAGTTTATTTTCAACATTAAATATTTATAATAGATGTATTCATTTAAACTTTGCTAAGTTACATTTGCGCATAATATTTAAATTAAAAGTAATGAAACAACTTATTGAAAATTTTTCAGAACAAATTAATGCGGCAATTGAAATTGGAAAAAAATTTAAAGCTTCAAAAACTGCAACAAAATTTGAAAATGTTGTAGTTAGTGGCTTAGGAGGCAGTGGCATTGGTGCAGATTTAACCAAGGAGTATGTTGCCGCTGAGTTAAAAATTCCGTTCCTTGTTATAAAAGATTATATAATCCCCAATTTTATTAATGATAAAACATTATTTATTGCTTCATCATACAGTGGCAATACGGAAGAAACTTTGAGTAGCATTGAGTTAGCATTAAAGAAAAAAGCCCATATAATTTGTGTAACAAGTGGTGGTAAACTAGCTGAAATTGCTACAAAGAAAAAATTAGATTTAATATTAATTCCTGCAGGAATGCCGCCAAGAGCTTGTTTGGCGTATTCAGCCGTTCAGCAACTATACATTTTAAAACAATTAAATTTATTGAAGAAAAATTTTGAAATTGATTTAATTGCTACTTCAAAATTGTTAAAAAAAGAATCAAAAAACATTCAAAAATCATCCATTAATATTGCATCAAAATTGTATCAAAAAATGCCTATAATATATGCGGTTAATGGCATGGAGGCAGTTGCAGTAAGGTTTAGGCAACAAGTAAATGAAAACGGAAAACAACTTTGCATGCATCATATTATACCTGAAATGAATCATAATGAATTGGTAGGTTGGCGCACAAAAGATGATAATTTAGCTGTGGTAATTTTTAGAAATAAAGAAGATTTTAGCAGATCTCAAACTAGAGTTGAATTGAATAAAAAAATATTTAAGCAATACACACCTCATATAATTGAAATTTGGAGTAAGGGTGAATCGCACTTACAACGTGCATTATACTTGATTCATGTAGGTGATTGGATTAGTTGGCATTTATCAGTACTTCGTAATTTTGATTGTACGGAAGTAAAAGTAATTGATTGGTTAAAAGGTGAATTAGCAAAAAAATAATCCCCTGTAAAATTAAATTTTTGATAATTCTTAAAACAATATTTGTTTTTCGGTTTCATTAAGTTAAGTTTGCGCAAAATTTTAAAAAAGTAAATAGAATGTATTGGACACTTGAACTAGCATCGCATTTAGAAGACGCACCTTGGCCAGCCACAAAAGATGAATTAATTGATTACGCAATTCGTTCAGGTTCGCCAGTGGAAGTAGTTGAAAACTTACAAGAATTGGAAGATGATGGCGAATTGCATGAAAGCATTGAGGATATTTGGCCTGATTACCCAACTAAAGATGATTTCTTATTTAATGAAGATGAATATTAATCATGGATAACCCAAAAACAAAAAGCTACTATCAATTAAATTATTGGTAGTAGCTTTTTCTGTTTAAGCACTAATTATACTGCACTTCTTATAAAAAAAGCTGTTGAATTCAACAGCTTTTTTTTTTATAAACTCATGGATATTTTCTTTTCCAGTTCCATTACTTCTTCTTTAGACACTTGCTCAGTTTCAATTAAATTTTGCACCGCTTGGTAGCTATGAATTACGGTACTATGATCACGTCCGCCAAAATGCTTCCCTATTGATTTTAATGAATTTTTAGTGAAATTTTTTGCCAAATACATACTTAGCTGACGAGCTTGTACTACATGGCGCTTACGGGTTTTTTCTTTTAATTTATCATAAGGTATTTGATAAAATTCACAAACTGTTTTTTGAATAAACTCAATGCTTACCTCACGGCTTACACTCTTCACAAAATTTTTCACAATTTTTTTAGCCAACTCCACATCAATTTCTTTTTTATTCAAAACTGATTGAGCCAATAATGAAGTTAGTGCCCCTTCTAATTCACGAATATTTGTATTGATATTAAATGCCACAAACTCAACTACATCACGGCTTAATTCAATACCATCGGCATACATTTTCTTTTCTAAAATGGCTATTCTAGTTTCAAAATCAGGAACTTGCAAATCAGCACTTAAGCCCCATTTAAATCTGCTTAATAATCGTTCTTCAACATCTTGCAAATCCTTAATTGGCCTATCACTTGTTAAAATTATTTGCTTTGCATTTTGATGTAAATGATTAAAAATAGTGAAGAATATTTCTTGAATTTTTGGCTTGCCAGCTAAAAATTGAATATCATCAACAATTAACACATCTATCAGCTGGTAAAAATGAACAAAATCATTGATGTGGCCATTTTTCATGGCATCAATAAACTGACTTGCAAATTTTTCAATTTGAACATACAATACCGTTTTATTGGCATGGGTTTGTTTTATTTGATTCCCAATTGCATGCGCTAAATGCGTTTTTCCTAACCCGGTTGATGAATAAATTACCAACGGATTAAATGATGTTCCACCGGGCTTTTGCGCAACAGCATATCCTGCACTTCTGGCTAATCGGTTGCAATCGCCTTCCACGTATGAATCAAAGGTAAGATGAGTCATTAATTGTGGATCAACGCTAATTTTTCGCAATCCTGGAATGATAAACGGATTTTTTACCTGTCCGCCTATAATTGCAGGTGCATTTACATCAGGGTTTTTATTATTGCCTGTGTTAGTGTTCGGAACATTTATGGTAGTTCCTTTTTTGCCGTTACTGTTTTTCTCCATTACAATTCGATATTCTAATTTAGCATCTTTACCTAATTCACGAATAATTGTTTTTCGAAGCAGACTGATATAGTGTTCTTCAATCCATTCATAAAAAAATTGTGACGGTACTTGAATGGTTAAAATATTTTTTTCAATTTGAACAGGTTCAATAGGTTCAAACCAGGTTTTATAGGCTTGTAAACTAATGTTATCCTTTATAATTTTCAAGCAATTACTCCAAACTGCTTCATGTGAAATGGTGCTTGTATTTTCTTTATTTAATGTTTTACTCATGGGTTTATCGCTCGGGCTTTCTGAAATCAATATTAAATCAGGATTAATTTTTTATCGGGTGGTAAATGTATGTAAAGCAAATTCATATTCACAAATTTTATGTTGAAATAATTTATATAAGGCTCTTGTTTTTTATTTAATAATTACAGTATTGCTTTTTACAACATCTTTTGTGCGTTGTTTCGAAAAATAAAAATCAATTTTTCCTAAATTTAATCCTGCCCACCCTACTTGATTAATTAAAACATCTTGCCCCATTAAATTTTTTTGAACATCTGGTACATCTAAAAACGTATGCGTATGCCCACCAATAATGGCATCAATGTATTTTGTGTTCTGGGCTAATACAATATCACTTACTTTTTTATCAGAATATTTATAGCCTAAATGTGATAAGCAAAGTATTAAATCGCATTTTTCAACTAGTTTTAAATATTTTGCAGTTTCATTGGCAATTGTAATTGGTTCAGTATAAGTTGTATTTCCAAATAATGCATCAGGCACTAATCCATTAAGTTCAATACCTACCCCAAATACGCCTATTTTAATACCTTCTTTAATGAATATTTTATACGGCTTACATGCCCCTTTTAAAATCGTATTATCAAAATTATAATTAGCATTTAAAAACGGAAAAGCCGCTTTGGGTAATTGTTTGGCTAAATTTTCAAGCCCTGCATCAAAATCATGGTTGCCAAATGTGCAAGCATCATAACCCATATAATTCATCAATTTAAACTCTAACTCACCATGAAAAAAATTAAAATAAGGTGTGCCTTGAAATACATCGCCAGCATCTAATAATAAAACATTTTTTTCAGCTAATCGTAGTTGCTTAATTAATGTAACCCTACGTGCAGCGCCGCCTGCACCTTGCCATTTGCTGCCATCCATCGGAAAAGGTTCAATGCGGCTATGCCAATCATTGGTATGCAAAATTGAAATTTTAATCAAGTTATCTTGCTGCGTATTATTAGCCAACAATTGCAAAGGCGAATTTTGCAACATTAGTAAGGCTGAAGTGGCTAGGGTTTGTTGTATAAATTTACGGCGATGTAGCATCTATAATATTAATAATTACTTTTATAAATAAAACACAAACTTATTAATAATTTAAAGTAAAAACAGAATAAAATAAATTATTAAAAATGTGGCAGGATTTTGCAATTAAACTTGCATTTGAATAGCAAAATCAATACGTTTGTAGGAGTTTTAAAAAAATAAAAATGAAAATAGGCGTAATACGTGAAGGTAAAACCCCAACCGATAATAGGGTGGCATTAAGCCCTCATCAATGCAAAGTTGTAATAAGAAAATTTCCTGAAATTAAATTAGTAGTTCAGCCATCAGCAATAAGATGTTATACTGATGCTGAATATATTGAAGCTGGAATTACGATGCAAGAAGATGTAACTGATTGTGATATTTTAATAGGTATTAAAGAAGTGCCTATTGAAAATTTAATTGCGAATAAAACTTATTTATTTTTTTCACACACCAAAAAAAAGCAACCCCACAATAAAAAATTATTACAAGCTATTATTCATAAAAATATTAAATTGATAGATTATGAATGCTTAACGTATGGTGATGGGCAACGAGTTTTAGGATTTGGTTTTTTTGCTGGTATTGTTGGTGCACACAATGGATTATTGGCTTACGGCAAAAAAACTAACACCTTTAATTTGCCGCCAGTTCATCGTTTTAAAGATTTTAGAGAAGTGATACATCAATATTTTGAAGTAAAACTACCCAACATAAAAATTGTTTGTACTGGTAACGGCAGGGTGAGTTCAGGCGTACAAGAAACCATGAATATGTTTGATATAAAACGTGTGAGTAGTGATGAATTTATTCATAAAAATTTTGAGTACCCCGTTTATTGTGAACTAACTGCTGAAAATTTATACAAGCACAATGATACCCATGTGTATCATCGTAAAGATTTTAGAAACCATCCTGAAAATTATTATTGCGATTTTAAAGCATTTTACAAGGCCGCCGATGTAATGTTGAATGGTGTTTATTGGCAAAAAGGAATTGCTCCTTTTTTCACTTTAGATGAAATGCGAAAAGCCGAATTTAATTTACAAGTAATTGCTGATATTACTTGTGATGTAAATGGCTCAATACCCTGTAATGTAGATTCAACAACCATTGACGACCCTACTTATGGTTTTGATCCAAAAACTAAAAGTAAAACAAAACCATTTCAATTAGGAATGATTGATGTAATGGCGGTTGATAATTTACCTAATGAATTACCCCGTGATGCTTCTGATTTTTTTGGCGTTCAGTTTACTAAAAATATTTTACCTGAATTATTAAAAAACGAAAGCGAATTAATTAACCGAGCTACGATTGCTAATAACGGAAATTTAACCACTTATTATCAATATTTAAGTGATTATATTGCTGATTGATTGGAAGAAAAAAATGAAAAAAATAAGTCAGTTTATTTTAATATTTATCTGCCTAAGTGCATCAGCAAAGGCTCAGGATACTTTATTTGCAGCCATCAAAGGCGAAAGTTTATTTTTACCACATATTGTATTACCAAAACAAAATTTATACAGAATAAGCAGGTATTATTCATCATCGGTTGTTGATATAAAAATATTAAACAACATGAAAGAAGATACCGTAAAAGCTGGTTCGGTAATTATGATTCCGTTAGTAAAACGCAATTTTGGAATACATCCCAACAAAAACAAAACTGATGTAAAATATCAACCCGTTTATACACCTGCCCACACACTTAAAAACAAACGAATGCTGTTAGCAGTTACCCCCTACGATGCTGATGATTTTGAACAATTTTTAAAACGAAAAAAATGTGAGTTCAATACAAAAAAAACTTGCATCATTGGCTATGTTCAATTAAGAAATAGTGCGCTAACATCAACCGATGTAAAAAAATTGACCGATTTACAACCTCCAATTATTGAACCTAAAAAAGATACTTTACCAAAAATTGTAATAAAAAAAGATACAATAAAAAAAGTAATAAAAGCCAATGCAGATACAATAATTGCACTAAAAAAACCTTCGCAATTAATTTTACTTGAAAAATTATATTTTAGAAATGAATCATTGGAGATAAATGAAAAAGGTACAGCCATCAGCTTTCAAGTAGATAGTTTAGGCAATTATCAAAAAGGATTTTATGCATTACACAATACCTTACCCATTGGCACCATTATTAAATTAGTAAACCCAATGAATCAAAACGAGGTAATGGTAAAGGTATTAGGCAAAATACCCGAAATTGCTGGCAATAATAGATGCAATATTAAAATTTCACACGATGCTGCACTTTATTTAGATGCAAAAGATGAAAGATTTTTAGTTGAACTATTTTATCATTAAATTATTAGCTCCATTTTTTTATTAACTCTTTTGCTTCAATAATATAATTTTTATCATCTTGTGTAGTAGGTTTCATCGCCATCATTTTATTTAATAACTCAATAGCAGCGGTATCTTTCTTAATTTGATGCAAAGCTTTTGCAGCATCTACATAATACAACAAATAAGTAGGATTTAATGAAATGGCTTTTTGAAAAAAACTTACTGCTTTATTAATATCGGCCGTAGGCAAACCGCCAAATAATAGATTCACGGCGGCTCGTTCAGCAAAATTCAAATTATAAACTTCATAATGCCATTTGCCTATAAGATGGTG
>JBEANU010000169.1:0-10274 GCA_041165265.1 Bacteroidota bacterium
TTGAATTTATTACCCAACATGCCGTTGACCCTGATAAGCGCCGCAATGTAAACCCTGACGAAGGCATTAGGCATTATATTGATTTAGACCATTATGGCAAATATCCTGATGTGAATATGCCTCACAAATGGAAAGATGCGGAAAAAAAATATTCGGCTGATACCTTGAATGCGTATGGCATTGTGCCTTGGTATGTACAAAAAATGATGTACAGATTAACAGATGCATTTAAACGAAAAGATAAGAAAAAAATTCTTTCAGTATCGGCTGATATTGGGCATTATATTGCTGATGCACATGTGCCATTGCATACTAGCGAAAACTATAATGGGCAAATGACAAATCAAGTAGGTATTCATTCATTTTGGGAAAGTAGAGTGCCTGAATTGTTAGGTGAAAATTATGATTATTTTGTAGGCAAAGCACAATACATTGAAAACACACAAGAGTATATTTGGAAAATAATTATGGAAAGTAATTCAGAATTAGATTCTGTTTTAACTTTTGAAATTCAACTTACAAAAGAGATGGGTGAGGATAAAAAATATGGAATTGAAACAATTAATTCGCAATCAGTAAAAGTGTATTCACGTGATTTTGCTATCGCTTATAATGCTAAATTGAACAACATGGCTGAGAGAAGATTGCGAACTGCAATTATTAATGTAGCTTCGTTTTGGTACACCGCATGGGTGAATGCAGGGCAGCCTGAATTGCTTAATTTGCCTGATGTTGCAGTGAAAGAGGAGAAATCAGACACAACAGATTTATTTAAAAACAGAGTAAAAATTATTCGTCCGCATTAATGAAAATTTCAGCATCTATATATTCCGATAACAAACGAAACATCAAAGAAATAATTGAAACTTTAGATGAATTAGAAATTGATTTATTGCATGTAGATTGCAATGATGATGAAAAAGTATTTGATGATATTGCATTGATAAAAACGATTTCATCAACGCCAGTTGATTTGCATATTATATCATCAACGCCCGAAAATTATTTTGATGTAATTGAAAAAAACAAAGTTGACTTATGTGCTTTTCAATTTGAAAATTTCACTTCTGAAATTTCATTTCCTACATTTTCAAAAACAAAAATCGGCTTGGCAATAATGGCTGATACTGGCATTGAAGTATTTGAAAAATACAAATCAGTTTGCGATTTTATTTTACTGATGACAACCACACCTGGCAAAAGTGGAGGCACTTTTAATACTAATACTTTTCAAAAAATTCGCCAGTTCAAAAAACAATATCCTGATAAAAAAATTCATGTTGATGGTGGTGTAAATAATGAAGTATCATTTATTCTTCGTGATTTGGGTGTGTATGCAAGCGTATCGGGCAGTTATTTAATGCGTCATAAAAATATGGGTTCGGCTTTATTAAAATTAAAAAGCGAACAAGCATCATCCAATTTTTTAGTGAAAGATTTTATGGTTCAAAAAAATGAATTGCCCATTTTATTAATAACAAAAACCGATTTTAAAGAAGCCGTAAAAGTGATGGAAGATTATAAATTAGGATTTGTATTTTATATAGATGATAAAAACAAAATAGCAGGAATAAGCAGCAATGCTGATTTACGTAAGTCAATTTTAAAAAATATTAATCAATTAGATAAAATAGAATTGATGGATATGGTAAATAAAAATCCGATTTTGATTAATGAAAATAAAACTATTGCACAGATGTTGAGCTTTGTAAAATCATTTTCGTTTCCCATTTTATTTTTACCCGTGGTGAATAATGAAAACGAAATTACTGGTGCACTTACTTTTAATAACTTAATAAAAGGCGAAGCATGATAAAAAATAAAAACATAAAATTATTAGTATTAGATGTAGATGGAACGCTTACTGATGGCGGTGTTTACATTACTGAAAAAGGTGATGAGTTTAAAAAATTTAATACCAAAGATGGATTGGCAATAAGATACTTGACCAAAAATAATTTTCAAATTGGAATTATTTCAGCAAGTATTAGTAAAGAAATAGTGAAGTATCGAGCTAATATGTTGGGCATTCAACACTTGTACATTGGCGAAAAAAACAAACTCGAAATATTAACAGAATGGATAAAAAAACTAAACATCAATTTTGAAAATGTAGCTTATGTAGGCGATGATGTAAATGATTTATCTGTTATTCAAAAAGTGGGTTTATCGGCTTGTCCTGCCGATGCTGTTGATGCGGTAAAAAAACAATGCCATATTGTTTTACAACACAATGGTGGCGATGCTTGTGTAAGGGAATTTATTGAAAAAAATATTGCTGATATTGGTTAGAACAAACCTTCATTCAACACCATCAAAGCTTGTTTTTTAAATTCAGATTTCACTAAAATTGAAATATTATTTTCACTGCCACCGTATGAAATCATACGGATTGGTATATTTTTCAATGACTCAAAAACCTTTACTGCATAACCCTGTTTATCAGCTTCAAAATTGCCTACAATGCAAATGATGGTTTGATTTTCATCCACCTCAACTGTTCCAAACTTTTTTAATTCAACCAAAATTTTTTCTAAATTTTTGGTATTATCAATCGTTAATGATACTGCCACTTCTGAAGTGGTAACCATGTCAATTGAAGTTTTATGTCGCTCAAAAATTTCGAAGACTGTACTTAAAAAACCATACGCTAATAACATCCTACCCGATTTAATTTTTATGGCAGTAATACCATCTTTAGCAGCAATTGCTTTTATGCTGTCGCCTTGAGTTACTTGTGAAATAAGCGTTCCTGAGGCTTGGGGTTGCATGGTGTTCAATAATCTAACAGGAATTTTTTTGTTCTGTGCAGGAAGAATACAAGTAGGATGCAAAATTTTTGCCCCAAAGTATGCCAATTCTGCGGCTTCATCAAAAGAAAGCTGCGCAATGGGATGTGTTTTTTCAACCACTCTTGGGTCGTTGTTGTGCATGCCATCAATATCTGTCCAGATTTGTATTTCTACTGATTCTACAGCTGCACCTATGATGGTAGCAGTATAATCGCTGCCACCACGTTTTAAATTATCAATTTCACCTGCTACATTTTTGCAGATATAGCCTTGTGTGATGAATAAATTTTGTGAAGGATATTTTTTCAATTCATCTGCCATTAATTTTTCAATTAACTTCATGTCGGGCTCTTCATTTACATCAGTTCGCATAAAATTTAAAGCAGGAAGCAAAACCGAATTAATATTTAATTCCTCTAAATAATAATGAAACAAAGTGGTAGAAATTAATTCACCCTGTGCTAAAATGTAGCACTCATCAATGCTTGAGAATTCTTTTTTTGAAAACGAATGAAGTAAATCAAATTTTTCTTGCAAAAATTTTTCGGCTTTGCTTAATGAAATTTTTGTAGCCAACAATTCATTAATTACATTTTTATAATTGCTTTCAAATGCTTTCACTAAATCATCAGCTCTTGAAAAATCTTTTTTATAATATGCATTAGATATTTCAACTAAAGTATTTGTGGTGCCCGACATGGCCGATAATACAACTATTTTCGGCTCGTTGTCATTAATTAACTCTACCAGTTTGTGCATTCGTAATGCACTACCCACTGATGTTCCACCAAATTTTAAAACCTTTAATTGCATCTTTCTTTATTTTTTTAAAAATTAAAAAGGCTCTCCATTTTTTTCGGAAAGCCTTTTTGTATAAGTATAATATTAACCTTCCGATTTTATGTAAAGCACCGTTTCTTTAGCAAACTAAGGCTAAAGTAATTCGACAAAATTGTTGTTATTTTTTTCATTGATAAGTTCAAGTTACATCAGTTAATTGGCTTAATCAATTGTAGCAATGCATTTAATTTCAATGGCAATGGGCGTAGGTAAACTATTTATTTCTAAAGTTGTTCGGCAAGGTTGAGCATCTTTAAAGTATTCAGCATATACTTTATTGTAGGTATGAAAATCACGTTTCATGTTTACTAAAAAAACGGTTACATCAACTAATTTATCCCAACTGCTACCGCTTTCTTCTAATACAATTTTAACATTATCAAACACATTGCGGCATTGAGCTTCAAAATCAAACTCAATAAAATTTCCGTTTTTATCTAGCTTCAATCCTGGTATTTCATCTGTTACCGTTCGTGGGCCAATGCCACTTAAAAATAATAAATTTCCTACTTTACGTGCATGTGGATAAAGGCCTACGGGCTTAGGTGCTTTGTTGGTTGTAATTTTTTCAGAACTCATTTTTATATTTTTTTAATATCAGATAATTTTAATTTCCATTCTAACTCATTATCCCAATTTGGTTTTACAATTACTTCATTAGGATAAAATAAATATTTTTCAGGTTGATGATGTTTGAAATAATTGCCTGTATTCCACTCTGTGTCAGCATTTTCATCTACTAAAATTCTAACCGTATAAGTACCTGGCACTAGGTTTTTCCAACTAATATGATTGCGTTTTACATTTTCTTTTGCAACAATTTGCTTTGCTGAATTTAATAATTCGGCATAATAATTTTGATGAAAATTAGAATCGGAAAGTTGAATAAAAATATTTCCAAAATGCTTTTGTGCCGCATACACAAACTTAATATGAAACGAATCGCATTGTAAATTACATACATCTGTAAATTGATTTTTGCGGCCTATCAATTCATAAGTATGATCTTCTTTAAATGGATAAATAATTTTTGCATGAAGCTGAAATGCTTTATTATCATAAGCTTCAACCTTAGCAAAGGTTTTTAATTTTCCCGTATCTTCTATCAATATAAATTGTGTTGGCAAATTTTCAGTAGCTATTGGATGACTAAAATTCAACACTAAATTGCTACCATAATTCAACACATTATTGATGGTTGGTTTTACACTTTTGGTTGATGATTCTGATAATTTTCGTTTATCATTTAATGAATTTGATGTTTGAAAATTAGCTACTACAAACAATCTGCTTCGCTTCATCATAGTTGAATCATATTTGGCTTCAACTTTTAAAATGGTATCAATTTCTGCCTTCGGAATTTCAATTAAAATGGAATCTTGTGTAGGTTTTTGTTTGGAATAAAACAGAATAGAATCGCCCGAAACTATTTTCACAAAAGAGTTTGAATCTGTATTTTCTTCTGTAAATGCTGTATTTAATTTTTTATCAAATCTAACTACATAGCTAAATACATCAGTTCTTGTAATGGCTTTTAATTTTTGTTTTTTGATAGAATAATTTTCAAACAAACTTAAATTAACGCTTCTATTTTTTTTTGAAATAGTAATTAATGTATCGCTGTATGCAATTTTTTCGTTGGCTAAATCGAACAATAGATTAAAATTCTCATCTTTCAATGCAAATATTTTATACCTACCTTCTTTTAAATAACTAAAATGAAAACTGCCCGAAACATCTGATTTTGTGAAGTAATATGGTTTTTGTTTGCATACAACTGAATCATCATTTTCAGTATATAACATTACTGCAATTTTCTCTAAACCCTTACCTGTTATAGCATCTGTAACTATTCCTTGTAATTCCAACGTATCAATTACATTGCCTGTGCTAAAAACATATTTAAAATTAGAGTATGGATTTCCTTCGGTGTAATCAACAATATTTTCACCAAAATTAAAAGTGTAAGTTGTATTTGGTTTTAAAGTATCTGTCCATTTTACATCAATGTATTTTCCTTTCTGTTTAATTTTTGGTTCTTTATTTAATGGTGGTGATACAATAATATCTTGCTCTTTTAATTTTATAAATTCATTAAAAATAATTCTGAAATTATTGGTACTAACATTTGTAGAAGCATTAGCTGGCGCAGCTTTTACAATCTTTGGTGCTTCGTTATCTTTTAAACCACCTTCGGGTGCAACCACGTTGGCGCAGCTTGCTAGCAGCATTGCAAATTGCAAATTGATAATTGCAAATTTTAATTTATTTGTTATATGGAAGGATATTTTTTTCAAAGCAACTACTAAAAACTCCTCTTCTCTTTTACCCATACTTTTATATAATCAGCAATGTCGGAAGTATTAGTTCCTGGAGGAAACAATTTACCAACGCCTAATTCAATTAATTTTTTTGCATCATCATCGGGTATAATGCCACCGCCAGTAAGCAATACATCGCCCATTTCACGTTCTTTCATCAACTCAATTAATTTTGGAAAAACAGTATTGTGTGCACCACTTAAAATGCTAACGCCAATGGCATCTACATCTTCTTGCAAAGCAGCATTCACAACCATTTCGGGGGTTTGGCGCAAGCCTGTATAAATCACTTCCATACCTGCATCACGTAATGCCGATGCAATTACTTTGGCTCCTCTATCATGCCCATCTAATCCAACTTTAGCTACTAAAACTCTTATTGGTCGCATATAATTGTTTTATTTATTACCCAACAAAAATAATTTTTTATTGAACAACAATAGTAATAAATTAAGATTTAGTAATTTTGATTAAGAAAATTTTTCAATCTCATGTTTTTATCACAAGAAAATATCAGCCAAATACAGCAATATTTTTCAAGATGTCCAATCAACAAAGCATATTTGTTTGGTTCGTTTGCTCGTGGCGATGCAGATGAAAAAAGTGATGTTGATTTATTGGTTGAGTTAGATTACAATCAACATATTGGATTAAATTTTTTCGATTATAAATTTGATTTAGAAAAATCATTAAACAGAAAAGTAGATTTAATTTCTTTCGATGGGCTTTCACCAATTATTGCCTCGATTGTAAATGCTGAAAAAAAATTAATTTATGCGAAGTAATCAAACACAACAGCGATTGCAACACGTTTTAAATTCAATTATCGAAATTGAAAATTACTTTAAATCAATTTCAACTTATGAAGATTTTAAAAATAATAGCTTAGTTTTATTTGCCAGCATCAAACAATTAGAGATTATTGGCGAAGCAGTTAACCATATAAATACAGAGGTTTTATTGCAACAAAATCATATTCCGTGGAATAAAATTATTGGCATGAGAAATATGTTGGTGCATGAATATTTTGGAGTAAATCCTGAAGTTATTTTTACAGTTATTAAATTCGATTTACCTCCATTAAAAATTGCTATCGAAAATTTAATTTCAGCCAACTAATGCAATTAAAATATTTTTTAATCCGTCTCATTTCACCCATTATTCCTACTGATTATTTTTCAAAAAAATATCCTGTAAGTGTGAAAGGAATTATTGAAATAAACGGGAAATATATTTTGCTAAAAAATGAACGCAATGAATGGGAATTGCCTGGCGGAAAATTGGAACCTGATGAAACTGCCGAACAATGCTTAGTTAGAGAGATTGAAGAAGAATTGAATTTAAAAACTGAAATAAAAAAAATTGTAGATGTATGGCTTTATGATATTAAAGGCAAAGTAAAAGTTTTAATTATTACTTATCAATGCAAACACAATTATTCATCAACAGATGAAATAAAAATAAGCCACGAACATAAAGAAGTTGGGTTGTTTACCTTAGCCGAAATTATAAATTTGAATATGCCTGAGGGTTATAAAAATTCTATTTCAAAAATAATCATGCAACCTAATTAATATTTATTTCGTCATTCAATGCTACACAATCATTTAGTAGTTAAATAGACGGTTAAATCAACCTTGAATTATTTCAATAAATAGTCTATTTTCGAAGTCCGAATTTTCAAAAATATATCAACCTAATAATAACATGAAAAAAGTTTTACTACCCTTAATACTTTTAATTTTTAGTTCAAGTTTGTTTGCAAAACATGTAAACAAATACAATGCTGAAAAAATTGGCATTAATTATTATCGATTTATCAGCAATCAACCACATTCACAATTGGTAAGTACTGATTTTTTTATGAATGGAAATGATACATCAACAGCGCTGTATTATGCGTTTAACATTTCACCAATTGGCTTTGTGATAGTTGCTGCCGATGATATTGTAGAGCCAATTATTGGATATTCAACTGAGGTGTATTATACACAACCTTCAATTGAATTTACATTCAAAACTTTTATGGAAAATTATGCGCAACAAATAAATTATGCCGTTGAAAATAACCTGCCAGCAACTGCCGCTATTTCAAAAAAATGGAATGCTTATTTAAGCAACAATATTTCAAAATCAAAGTCAGGAAAAAGTATATCCATGTTATGTAAAAGTACTTGGAACCAATCTTCGCCTTACAATAATTTATGCCCAACTGATTTAGCTCAAACAGGTAGAGCCGTTACAGGTTGTGTTGCAACAGCCATGGCTCAGATTTTAAAATATTGGACATACCCTCAAGTTGGTTATGGAAGCTACGCTTATACTCCATCTGGCTTTAGTCAGCAAAACGTAAACTTTGGCAATACAACTTATGAATGGCATAATTCATCTAACACCGGAGCAGGAAAAAATAATGCGGTTGCTTTAGTGAATTATCATTGCGGAGTGGCTGTGGATATGAATTACGGCGTTTCATCAAGTGGTGCTTGGGTAATTGGCGGTGCACCTTGTTCTGAATCAGCTTATACATCGTATTTTAGATACAATCCAAACACAATAGCAGGCGTTGAAAGATTTAATTATAATGATGCTGATTGGTTAAAAATAATTGAAGATGAATTGGATTTGCGCCGCCCTATTCAATATGTAGGTTACGACCCATCGCCAGGCGGTGGTGGCCATTCATGGGTTTGCGATGGCTATGATGTAAATGATAATTTGCACATGAATTGGGGTTGGGGTGGTTCGTATAATGGTTTTTTTAATTTGAATGCGATGAACCCAAGTGGAGTGGGAATTGGTGGTGGTAGCGGCACTGGAGGTTTTAACTCAGGGCAACAAATATTATATGGTATTGAGCCACTGAATGATACTTATGAAACTAATTTAAATAATCAAGGCACTTATACTTGTCCGTTAACTTTTGTTAGTGATTCAAGTAACTTTAATACACAATATGCCAATATAAACAAAATGAACGATACCGATTACTATAAAATTGTATTGCCAATTGGTTACAAGTACTTAATAAAATCAGGTGTTTATGATAAATATTTCAATCAAAATGAAGGAGGTTATACTGTAGATGTTGATGTACTTTTTAAAGTAGATAATGCGCCTTGGTGGAATGGTGCATTTGATAATTATATCGATAGTTTTACGGCCTATGGCGGACAAACAATAGATTATATGGTTTATCCATACACTCAATATTCAATGGGCTCCTATAAATTTCATGCTCAAATTTATAGATTAGGCGCATCAGGTATTGAGGAAATTTCATTTGCTGATTTGATTACTTTACAGCCCAATCCTGCTCAAAATAATATTCAAATAAAAGGCATAGATGTATCAAAATTCAATATATCAATACAAAACTCAATTGGTCAGCAATTGAGTAATAACACAATTGTAACTAACAATTCAATTGATATTTCAACATTGCCAAATGGTGTTTACTTTTTAAATATTAAAAACACATCAACTAATATCAATAAAAAATTTGTTGTTCAACATTAAAAATCATTTATAGTTATTTTAATAAAAAAGGCTGAAAACTCATGGTTTTCAGCCTTTTTTTAATGTACTATTTTTAGTAGAATTATTTTGAATCGGGTGTGATGTAAGTTTTGTTACCGTTACGATTAATATAATACTTACCCCCACGTGGGCCAGTGTGAACAGCTTGGCCATCAGGACCTTTTAATTTTGAGTCAATTGGGTCGTTAGATTTTACAGTTGATGTTGGTTTTACATCACGTATTTCTTTTTTGGCTTCTGTTTTTTTAGTTTCAACTTTATCCTTTTTTTCTGATTTTACTTCCTCTTTCTTTTCAGCCTTTTCAGTTTTTTTAGCTTCTTTTTTTTCTAACCCTTCGCCCTTACCTTTTTTATCTTTTTTTTCTGATTTTGTTGATTTTTTTTCTTCTTTCTCGTTTTTGGTTAAGCTTGATTTTTTGTTAGCTTTTTCCTTTTTTTCAGCCTTTTCACTCTTTTCTTTTTTCTCAGATTGGGTTTCTTTTTTAACTTTTTTGTTTTTTGATGTAGTCTCTTTCTTTGATTTTACAGGTTCTTTTGCTGCAAAAGTTGCTTGATTAAAAATTAAAGTGGCTACTAAAATTAGAATTGAAAAAAAATTGATTTTACGCATGATGATTTGTTTTGTTTAGGTGTTAAAAGTAAAAATTTTTTGTGATTACTAAATACTAAAAATGATACCAAAGTTTTTGGTTTAATAAAACTTAACAAATTACAAAACTTTGTTTTTCCATTTATTACTTAGTAGATACAGGTAACTCATTAAAGCAATAATTATCCAATA
>JBEANU010000170.1:0-2693 GCA_041165265.1 Bacteroidota bacterium
ATATACAAATCTGCCGCTTTTTTATCGCTTTCTTAACTTTTTCGGCAGATTTTTACACCCTCTTTTCTCAACAAATCCATTACTGATAAGACTTATAGACTTTTTGAGGGATGACTAATTAATGCATTCAACTAAACATTAGATGAAGGCTTGGTTTTTGAAAGAAAAAATTTCTATTTATTGCTTGCATCTGATGATCAAAAAGAAGGAATGAATGCTTTTGTAGAAAAACGGAAACCTGAATTTACGGGTAGATAATAATACTATAAAAAACAATTTGCTCAAATTCAGAACTATCTTAATCTTTTTGAGCTTTGACTAATTTTATTATTCTTTCATCATCTTAATCACTTTATTTTCTTTATTACATTTTAAAAAATAAATGCCTTTTGGTAAAAATGAAAAATCTTGCTTTTCAATTTCATTACCTTCATATATCACTTGAGTAAATGTATTTATTAGTTGAACAAATTCAGTTGAGTTGTTTTCAGATGAAATAAAAGAAGTAAAAGGGTTAGGAAAATAGCTGCTATTTTTTGCAGCATTTGTAGGTGTTTCAGCAGAATTTAAAAGCTGACAGAAAGAACCAGTATTCAATAATTGATTTAATTCGGCGCACAAATAGTTATAGTTGATGATATCAGTAGCCGTTATGGTTTGTTTAAGTAAATCATTGTTTTCATTAGCATCTATTGATAAATTATAAAACTCTTGCTTGCCATAATCAAATCTTATCAATTTATAATCCTGATTTCTTATTCCCTTTCCGTCAGCTGAATCAGTGGTTATTTTAAATATTTCACAAAACGACCATGGGCGTATGGCTCCAATATTATTATTAATAATTGGCATTATACTTTTTGCATCAATAGGTTTGGATGAAGGGATATAATTTTTCCAGTTATTGGCTCTCATCAATTCCAAAATAGTAGCAAACAAATCTGTTGAATTAATAAGTTCATCATTAGTTCTTCCTGAATTTTTCACATCAGGTCCGGCAATAATTAATGGCACATGAACACCATATTGATACACTGTTCCCTTAGCTCTGTCTATGTTAGCAATTTGAGCCGTTTTTTGTGTATTGCCATTATCACCTATAAAAATAAAATCAGTACTATCGTATTTATTAATTGCTTTCAATGAATCAAACAATCTTCCTATTTCAGTATCTAAAGCTTGTGTCATTGCTTTGAAATATGATTTTGGATGGGCATTAATATCAGCCACAGTTCCTGTTAACGAGGTATAAGTATGCAAATTTGATGGAGGCAATTGCAAAGGTTCATGCGGTGCATTAAAGGCTAACCATATAAAAAATGGATGAGCAGAATTTAATGATTTTAACCAAGCAACTGCATTATCTACATTTTCAGAAGTAGCATAATTTGTGCAAGTGGATGAAACACCATTTTTAACTTTTGTCCAATTGGTATAACTTGTTAACTGACCAATAAACGGACCTTCAAAATGATCGTAACCCATTTTGTTAGGATACAATAAATGAGCTGGCGGAGCAGGATTTTGTAAATGCCATTTACCAATATTGGCTGATGAAATAAATGAATTACTGTATTTTAAAATTCGTGGAATTGTTACTTCGGCAGTATCTAATTCATTTGAACCACTTAAGCTTCCTACAATATTTCCAACGCCAGTTCTAAAGCCATATCTACCAGTTAAAATAGTAGAACGAGTTGCAGAACAAACCGGATTCGACATGAAATTTTTAAAACGAATTCCTTTGTTAAGTAAACTCCTAATGTTAGGCACATCTACCGTATCAACATGGTCTTCATAAAAACCCAAATAGTCAGTTCCTAAATCATCAGCAATTATAAGTACTACATTGCGTTGTGCCTTTGCCTCAAAACATAAAAGGCATACAATCAGCATAAAAAATTTATTCATACTTAATTAAGTTTATAAAATTCAAAAATCTCTTTTGTTAAAATAGCAATTAATTTTTCAGTAGTTGAATAACTCTCTGTTGAGTTCATCACAAAAACGGAAACAGCCAAATGCTTTCCGTTGGGTAAATAAATTATTCCCACATCATTGCAAGCATCAATCATTGTGGTATCTAGTGAGCCAGTTCCTGTTTTATGAGCTACTTGAATTTCATTTGGCAAAGCGCCTTTCAATCGTGTATTTGAAGTAAAATTTACTATCATATAATGCAATAGTTTTTCTTGATACTTTTTCTTCAAAATTTTTCCTTCATAAAATTTCTGCAACAATAAACTCATTTCATAAGGTGATGAATTGTTTTCATGCATTGCTTCTCTACTTATATTCATTAAAATTTCAGTGCGTTTGATATGAATATTTTTGCATTTTTTTTGATGCATAAAATCATCCGCCACTTTAGGTCCGCCAATTATTTCAAACAATTTATCACACGAAAGATTATCACTATAAGAAATGGAATACATGATTAAGCTATCAATTGAAATATACAAACTATCACCTGGATACCTTGCCTTTAGCGGACTCCAACCAAACTGTTTCCACATAGCTGGTTTAATCAAAACTTTTTCATCCAAATTTAATTTTCCTTTTTCAGCTAAACGCATCACAGTTAAAGCCAACGGAAATTTAAACACACTTTGCATGGTAAATTGTGCTTGATTATTAATGGAAAGCGAATCATTTGTTTCCAATTCAATCACACTCAAACCCACAGTGGCTTT
>JBEANU010000171.1:0-4492 GCA_041165265.1 Bacteroidota bacterium
TTCGTTCAACACTTTGTGCCGGGCAATTAATATTGGTGCAACGCCACACAGCTTCCTCTTCAGGCTTTGTTAATTCGGAATTACATGATGGACAATTTTTGGGGAAAATAATTTTTTGTTCGCTGCCATTTCTTACATCAGCTAATGATTTCACAATATAAGGAATCACATCGCCGCTGCGTTCAATCAATACTTTATCACCCATCATCAAATCTTTTTCACGAATTACATCCTCATTAAATAAGGAGATAGAAGAAATTGTTACCCCTGCTAAATGTACAGGTTCAATCTTCGCAACTGGTGTAATCGCACCAGTTCGCCCCACTTGATATTCAATGTTCAGAAGCGTTGATGTGGCTTGCTTTGCAGCAAATTTATACGCAATCGCCCAACGTGGATGATGAGCCGTATAACCACATTTTTCTTGCGTTGTAAATTTATTCACTTTCACCACCATGCCGTCAATCTCGTATGGCATTGCGTTTCTGCGGTTTTCATAAGCATTACAAACTGCAATTACTTCATCAATATTTTTACATAAAGTCAATTCTTTCCACGAACTTCTGATGCCTACTTCATGCAATAATTTGATTGCATCGTGATGTGAATTGAGTACATTCATCATTCGTTCACCGCCATTTTTATCTAATGTAAAACTGACATGATACATAAATGCTTCCATTCCTCTGCCAGCAATTTCATTCGGATTTTTTAATCGTAAACCGCCAGATGCTGTGTTTCTGGGGTTTCCGAAGGGTGGTAAATTTTCTTCTGTTCGTTTTCTATTTATTTCCCGAAACTTTTCATTCGGAATAATTACTTCACCTCTTATTTCAATTTTCTTAATTCCGTGTGCTGAAAATTTTGCACCGAGTGGTAATGATTTCAACTGTTTTGCATTATTCGTAATATCTTCACCTACACTTCCATCACCACGAGTTGCGCCACGAACTAGTAAATCATTTTCATAAATTACCGATAAGCCAGCGCCATCAAATTTTGGTTCAACGCAATATTCTACATCATCTACTTCGGCAAACTGTTTTACTTTTCTATCAAAATCTTTTAAGTCATCAGCATTATAACTATTCTCTAAGCTCAACATCGGCACCAAATGAGCCACTTCATTAAATTCATTGGTTAAACCAATGGCTACACGTTGTGTTGGTGAATCAGGCGTTATTAATTCAGGATTATTTTTTTCAATTTCTTTGAGTTGATAAAACAAAGTATCGTACTCAAAATCACTGATGAGCGGTTCACTTAAAACATAATAGCGATGTTCATGAAAATTTAATAATTCACGAAGCTGAGATATATTTTGGGAAGTAGCAGATTGTTTTAAAAATTGATGTGAAAGTTCAATTAAAGATGTTGGATTATTCATAAAAACGAAAGTAGAAAATAATTTTAAGTTTGTTGAATTAGGAAACTGTGGTTATCATTTTTTCAATTTCTTCCAATTTTTCTAAACTCATTTTTTCTAACATTTTTTTTATTTCAATACGTTTAGTTTGCTTTCTTAATTTTTGCAAAGGATGATCTTTTCTATCATCTAATAAATCATTAGGACTCCATTCAAAAATATCATTTGGAGTACAATTCAACGAGATGCATATTTTTTCAATATGCTCAACTCTAATATGCTCCACTTTATTGTTTTTTAATTTATGAGCCGTGAAGGGTACAAAACCTTCTTTTACTAAAAATTTATAAGGTTGCTCAATGCCTCGAGCCTTGAATACTTTATTTAAGTTGATATGTAGCATGGAATTTTGATTTTCAAAAAGTCAATATTAATATACAAATAAACAAAGTATAGTTTGTATCAATTGAATTAAATATTAACAAGTGTTAATTGTAGTTCTAAAAAATCAAATTTATATCACATAAAACCAAACTTAAATGTAAAAAACTCAAACTAACAAAAATCATTTTTTTACGTTTTGAAAAAGTTTAATTTTGCATCGTTTAATACCGATTATACAAAATATATTGCCCAATCTGCCTTTGTTGATTGTACCATTATTTTGTTTTATCGGCATTTACAAATTGATAATTTGTATAAGAATTTTGTCCACCCTGCAAGTGGGTTCTTTAAACATAACTTTTATTGTTATTCATAAAATTCTGTATCATGCCATTATTGTACAATCGTATTTCGCAAAAGGAATTAAAAGAAAAACTTTTGCAATCAAATGAAGTTCGCAAAACTGTTTCGTTTTATCATTATTTCAAAATTAATGAGCCTCAAGTATTTCGTGATGCAATGTTTAAAAACCTAAATGAACTACATGTTTTTGGTAGAATTTATGTGGCATACGAAGGAATAAATGCACAGATTAGTGTACCTATTGATTTGTTTGATGAATTAAAAAAATACTTGTATAGTATTGATGCATTAAATGGGATTAGATTGAATGTGGCTGTTGACGATGACGGAAAAAGTTTTTGGGTTTTAAAAGTGAAAGTGAGAAATAAAATTGTAGCCGATGGAATTGATGACCCTACTTTTGATATGCAAAAAAAAGGCAAATATTTAAAAGCAAATGAGTACAATCAGTTAGCTGATAATCCTGATACGATAATTGTTGATATGCGCAACCATTATGAATATGAGGTTGGGCATTTTAAAAATGCAATTGAAATTCCATCTGAAACATTTAAAGAGCAATTACCAATGGCGGTAGATATGCTTAAAGATGCTAAGGAAAAAAATATTATCATGTATTGCACTGGCGGAATAAGATGTGAAAAGGCAAGTGCATATATGTTGCATAATGGATTTAAAAATGTATTTCATGTTGAAGGTGGAATTATTGAGTATAGCAATAAAGCAAAAGAATTAGGAGTTGAAAATAAATTTATTGGTAAAAATTTTGTTTTTGATGAAAGGCTAGGAGAACGAATTACAGATGATATCATTTCTAATTGTCATCAATGTGGCAAACCTGCCGATACACATATTAATTGCGCCAATCAAGCTTGTCATTTATTATTTATTCAGTGTGATGAATGCGCTAAAAAATATAATCATTGTTGCAGTGATGAATGTAAAGATATAGTTGCATTGCCTGAAGATGTTCAAAAAGAAATGCGTAAAGGATTGAATAATGGAAAAATGATTCATCACCGAAGTAAGAATAAGTTGGAGGAATTGAAAAAGAAATTTTAGTGAAAAAATAGTGTAAAGAGTGAATGATTTTTTTCTGATGTTTTTTATTTACTTTATTTTAAAGAAACCAGTAACAATTTACTAGCAACTATTAATTCGCTTTTACCCAGCTAGCCCTCGTTTGGGGCGCAGCCATGCGTATAGCCAACGAGGATGTAAGAGGAATTTTGTCAATGACAAATAATTAAAAAAACATTGTTTACTTTTGTAATATGGCAGGCGATAGATACAGTATAACCGATCAAAATGAAATGCACTTTACCACTTTTACAATTGTAGATTGGTTAGATGTTTTTATTAGGTTGAGCTATAAAAATGTAATAACCGAAAGCTTAAACTATTGTATTGAAAACAAAGGCTTAGAAATGTTTGGTTGGTGCTTAATGACCAGTCATTTGCATTTGTTGATACGAGCAAAAGAAGGCTTTGTTTTATCACACATCATTCGTGATTTTAAAAAACATACTGCCAAAACTATTATTGATAAAATAAAAAATGAACCCGAAAGCCGCCGTGAATGGTTATTGCATAAATTTGAATGGGCTGGTAAATTTGATGCTAGAATTACGCAATATAAATTTTGGCAAGAAAGCAATCATGCGATTATCATTTATAATAACAACACTGCCATGATGCAACAAAAGCTAAATTACATGCATCAAAACCCTGTGGAAGAAGGAGTGGTTGAAAATGCAGAAGAATATTTATTTAGTTCGGCAAGGGATTATGCAGGTAAAAAAGGATTAGTAAAAATTACATTAATTTGAAAAATGAAACAGGAATATTTGTTGAAAACAAAATGCCACTTGCATCCTCGTTGGCTATTCGCATGGCTGCGCCCCAAACGAGGACGAGCAGGGCAATTGGTATAATACTATGCTAAACGGCAATATGGGTAAATTGCAACAGATTCAAGAATTAATGAATCAAGGTTCATGGAATGCAGCTCAATCTTTGAACAACAGCTTCAATGCAACTTTACTACCTGAAATCAATCAAAAAAACTATAACAACATTATCATCAGCCGCTATACTCGTATGTTGAGTATGCCTCACTAAATTCAATAAAAATGAAAAAGATAATTCTGCTTAATGCTTTCTGCTTGCTGTTTTCTGTTTACTATTCAAATGCTCAGAAAGATGAATATTGGAATTTTAGCAAATCGGCTTTAAAATTTAATACGGGAATTGGTATTCTGGATACCATAAATAATAATTGCACTACAGTTACCTTATCTAACTGTCATGCATCAATTTGCGACAAAAGAGGTAATCTTTTATTTTACAGTAATGGTTATAATATTTATGACAGAAATA
>JBEANU010000172.1:0-4986 GCA_041165265.1 Bacteroidota bacterium
ATTAATAGGTTGCGTACCATTGCCTGTGATAGTGTAATACACTTTATATGGCAAATAATTATTAGTGGTATTGTTGTTAGTAAAATCAAAAGTGTAGCCGCTTAAATTAATATTGATAGAGGTTGATGTAGATGGATAATTTACTTGAGCATTTACAGATAAAACAGTAGCCCCATTTTTTACAGTAGGAAAAACAATTTGTGCCGATAAATTTTGTTGAAATGAAGATGTGATTTTTAGTTTTATGTTTCCGCTTTTTAATTTTAAATGCTGAAGCTGTGCGCCACTGGTATCGGTATAATTATAAAAACTTGAAAACGTATCGCTAACCGAACCATTAAAATTACTAACCGAAATGGGCGATGATAAAGGGATGGTATCAGTACTGAAATTTTGGTCTTGTATTTTTATATAATCAGATGCTGAAGCTTCAAACACTTTTCCATCATAATGAATAGAATACAGCCCTGTTGAATCTTCTGTTAAAACATTACCAGTACTGGCACGTTGCACTAAATTTTTTAAGGTAAGTTTTGAATTAATCAGCGGCAATGCCCACTCTGAGTTCCATTCTTCAATTTTAATTTTATTAAAATTAAAATCATCTTTTTTAATACAAGATGCTGCAACTATGCAAACCACAAGAAGTAAAAAATAATATTTGCGCATAATATTTTCTGTTTAGGATTTGTAAATATACCTAACTTTTATAACAACAAATTGGAATGGGCATTAACATATTAAAGTTGAAATGTTACATTTGCATTCCGAATAATCGGAACAAAAATAAATAGTAAAACAATGTATCAAAATTTAGCAATGGTATTAATGATGGGCGCTGGCGATGGCAAAAGTAGTGGCGTAAGCACAATGATTTTATTTGGTGGAATGTTTGTGGTAATGTATTTCTTTATGATTCGTCCGCAACAAAAAAAAGCGAAAGACCAAAAATTATTTCAAGAAGCAATTGGTAAAGGTGATAAAATTGTAACCATGAGTGGTATTCATGGTAAAATCACAAAAGTAAATGATTCAACTTTTGATATTGAAATTGCAAATAATGTAACTATCACTATTGAAAAATCTGTTATTTCATTAGAAGTTACAAAAGCTGTTTATCCAAAAGATAAAGCTTAATTCATTTGAAAAAAATTGGTATCACAGGTGGCATTGGCAGTGGCAAAAGCACTGTGAGTAAAGTTTTTTCTTTATTGAATGTTCCTATTTACAATGCTGATAATCAAGCAAAATATTTATTAAATAATGATGCTGATGTGATACAAAAAGTGAAGCAAGTTTTTGGAAATGATATTTATGTAAATCACGAATTGGATAGAAAAAAAATGGCTGCTCAGGTTTTTGAGCAGCCATTTTTATTGCAACAATTAAATGAAATTGTACATCCTGCTGTGTTTCATGATTTTGATAAATGGTGTGCTGCACATCAGCAATATCCTTACATTTTAAAAGAAGCTGCTTTAATTTTTGAGACTATTTTGCATCAAAAATTAGATAAAATAATGATGGTTTCATCACCTGAAAATTTGAGAATTGAAAGAGTGATGAAACGTGATTCGATAACCAAAGAACAAGTGTTGGCACGAATCAAAAATCAAATGAGTGAAGAAGAAAAATTAAACCGAGCTGATTATATTATTTATAACGATGAGCTGCAATTGGTTATTCCGCAAGTGGTTCAGTTGCATGAACAATTTATGAAATTATAATAAACCACAGAGGCACAGAGTTACAGAGGATTTAAAATTTCAAAAACACCAAACTACTCTCTAAAATTTTCATCGTATCATCAGGTAAATAATTTTCAAGCCAAGGATGTTTGCCACCAAATGTATGATTCATGTTTTCAAATAACTCTAACGAAACTTGATTCCGATTCCATGATTTTATTTCTTCCGAATGTTTAAAATCTAAAGCATCATCGGCTTTGCCATGCAGCACCAACAAAGGTTTTGTGAGTTGTTTTACAAATGTAGGAATGTGCAATTGGTTTAAATTATTTTCATAATTTTCCCAATATTGATAATACATAGGCAAGCGTTGTTTTGTTCTTGTATTTTCTATCCACAAAACCTTATCTTGTTTTATTTTTAATAAAGTTTCTTCATCCCAATATTTCAAAAATTCATGCACAGGTGCCCATGCAATTAATTTTTTTATGGCTGGGTGTTGTGCACCTGCAAGGATGGCTGTTCCGCCTCCACGGCTATGCCCAATGATGCAGATATTATTTTTATCAATTTTAAATTCTGCAAATTGATAATCTATCATAAAATCAATGACTGATTTTGTTTCATTTAATTCAAACAAAAAATTGTTGTTGCCAAAATCTTCAACTGCCATAAAATCGGTAGGATGTGAAAGTGTTGTACCGTTATGCGAAAAATTAAATTTCACAAATACAAAATCATTTTGGGCAAACCACTCAGCAATTAAATTAAATGTACCCCAATCTTTAAAACCTTTAAAGCCATGACAGAAAACAATTACGGGTTTTTGAATTAAAAGATTTTCGTTAGAAAAAGTAATATCAACCAACACAGGTTTTCCTTTGCTGCCTTGTAATACAAATTCTTTTTTTTGAATCATTTTACTTTTGGTTGTCTCTCCACTCATATACCCATGAAGATTGAATCATCTCTAAATGACCTTCATTGCTATCTTCACGTTTGCCTACAAATTGTGGTACTTCCATTACCCATTCTAACAATTCAGTAAAACGAATTCTGTAAATTTTACTTTCGGTAAAATCATCGCCAAAGCGTTCATACAATTTCAAAGCAATGTCTTCGTAGTCTCTCCAGTGAATATCAGGTTCAATCATTTGTTATGTTTTTATATTGACGTAAAAATAATCAGTTGAAGTTATCGTTTCAATAAATAATATGTTTAAATTTACAAATAAACTTTTTTGATATGAAACATAAAATAATACTTTTCGTCTCACTTTTTTCAATAACATGTTTTAGTGTTGTTACATCTTGTAAAAAGAAATTAAATTTAACTAATGATATTAGTTTATCCGAGCCAGTTTTACCAGCCACATCGTATGATTATAGAACAAAAACAGGTGTAAATAATGATGTAGCTACATTAGGAAGGGTTTTATTTTATGATAAAAAATTATCAGTAAATAACTCAACATCATGTGGTAGCTGCCATAAGCAAAGCTTGGCGTTTTCAGATAATACTGCATTCAGTAAGGGTTTTGATGGACGAAAAACCAGACGAAATACATTACCTATTGAAAACATTTCAGCATTTATAGTTACCCTAAGCGGTATTCCAACTTTAACCAATCAAAACAATGTTAGTTTATTTTGGGATGGACGAGCTAATAATTTAGCTAAAATGACGTTGATGCCCGTAGCTAATCATATTGAAATGCACATGACTGATTTTAATCAATTATGTACTAAATTAAATGCTACAAATTATTATCCTAATTTATTTGAAAAAGCATTCGGCAATAAAAATGTTAGCAGTGAGAATATTGCATTAGCACTTGCTGGTTTTATTCAAACTTTACAAAGCCGAAATAGTAAGTTTGATAAATCAATTCCTCAATTTATGAATTCACAAAACCCACCAGTAATGGTGCCTTTAAATGCTTTAGAGCAACAAGGATTAACCGCTTTTACATCAACTTATAATTGTAATACATGCCATAATATTTCACCTAATGGCTACAACGGCACCAATGAAGGATTTGCTAATATTGGGTTAGATGCCAACTATACTGATAACGGTGTTGGTGAGCAAACTAATAAGACTGCGGATAATGGTAGTTTTAAAATTCCTAACTTACGCAATGTAGCTTTAACTTCACCCTACATGCACGATGGCAGATTTAATACATTGGATGAAGTGCTTGAACATTATAGCCATAATATTCAACCCAACCCTAATGTATCATTACTATTAAAAGATTTTACTATATTGAATAAAATGTTTGAAAAAGATGATACAACAGGTGCTTATTTATTACCAGTTCAACAAAAAAATATTTCAAGTGCTGATAAAAAAGCAATCATTGCTTTTTTAAACACCCTTACTGATTATGATTTTATCTCTAACCCTATGTATTCAAATCCATTTATAAAAAAATAAATTATTTCATCAAATGAAAAAAATTTTAATCCTTCTTTGCTTTGTACCAACATTAACCTTTGCAAGAAAAATGCCTGTGAGATTGATTGACGACCAAGCTTATGTGTCGCAACCAAGGTTCAAACATTATGTTGGTGTTCAATCAAATTTATTAATTCGCCAAATACTAAATTTAAGCGGCAGCACAGCATCTACCAATAATCCGTATTTAATAACTTATGCAATAAACAATAGAAAAGGTTGGGGGTTAGCCACAGGTTTAGGTTTGGTAACTTCCAGTACTTCAATTTCAGATGCAATAGGTAATTCTGATAAAAAATCTACTCAAACCATGAACTTAAGAATTGGTGCTGAAAAACGATTTAATTTTCATGCTAAATGGAATGGCTTAATTGGCATTGATGGATTGATGAATATAGACAAAAGCACATCAGATGTAAAAGAAGTACAAATGTTTAGTACCAATAGTATCAATACTAATTCTACAAAAAATGAATCAAATGGGTATGGCGCTGCAATTAGGGCTGCATTAAATTATTCAATTACACCTCGAATATTAATTGGAACAGAAACTAATTTAGGGTTTACAGCAGGAAATGAAAAATTTTCAGGGTCAACTTATTTGGATGATGGTTTTGGAAATGTAAATACCACTACAACTTCCAATTCATCTAAAGTAAGTGGTTTTAACATAAATGTACCAACTGCAATTTTTGTTATTATTAAATTTTAATACCATTTATTCTGATTAAAAAAGGCTTGAAGCATCAATGTTTCAAGCCTTTTTTATTTTATCAATAAATAAATTCATTCCTTGTTTTTTCAACTCATCTAAATCATAGCTAATGCAATTGAAGT
>JBEANU010000173.1:0-8083 GCA_041165265.1 Bacteroidota bacterium
GGTAATACTAGCATGAATGTATTTCAATTACCAGGAGGAGCACCAATTTATACAGCTTATAGTGGTTCAATACCTTTAGATGAACCAAGAATTGCTTGTCCGCCAGCAGGCGGTTATTCAACTGATTGGGCAGTTGCTGTTGTAACCGATGGAGTTGGTCAAATTGATTTACATTATATGAGTGGCAGCAGTTCTTATATGCATACACTTACAAATGGAGCATCTGGATTAGGAACACCAACACAATTAGTAGCAGCGCCAGGTGGCAATAGCAGACCCTGCATTAGTTATAATAGAGATGAATGCAATAGCATATCAGTAAATTGGTATAATGCAGGGTTTGGAGGAATAATTGGAATTGAAATTGAATCAACATCACCATTACCTTTAACTAAATTAAGAACTTGGACTGGCTATAATAATAGTTTCTTTATTCCTGTTTCAGCAGGTGGAGGAGATGCTTCGGCAGTTTGTGGCAGATATGCCGATACTAAGGCAGCTGGATTTGTGAATGGAAGCCAAGTGATGCAACATCATATTGATTGTATAGGTTCGTGGCGAATAGGTAAACAAAATAATAATTCAGCAAATATCCAATCGAAAGCATCATCAAATACAGGTTTTATTATTACTCCAAACCCTGCAACTAATAAATTAACTTTAAAAATGGCTGATGATTTAGAATTAAATAATGCTGAAATAAAAATTGAAAATATTGTTGGACAAGAGTTTTCAACTCTACAACTAGATAAAAATGCGACGGAACAAAATATTAATATTGCCGAATTACCAAAGGGAATTTATATTATTAAGGTAATCAGCAATAAAAATTTATTGTTTACCAATAAATTTATAAAGCAGTAAGAAAAAAAGTAGTAAAAAACAAAAAGCCACATTTTATAAAATGTGGCTTTTTGTTTTTTTATAGAAAAAAGTAAATTTTATTTAACCCCATATTCAGTTTTTACGGTAATACTTGCTTTTTTATTTCGTGATGAAGTGTTGAAAGCGCCGCCATAGATGTAATCCTCATTGCTATCTTGCCCTGTTATTTGAAACACACCCATATTACATTTTTTGATATCACCCAAACTACCGCCTGAATTTTTTGCCATTGTTTCAGCCCTTAGTTTAGCATCAGCTGCGGCTTTTGCCAATAAATCTAATTTCAATTCAGATAATTTACTGTAATAATAACTAGGTGCTGATGAGTTTAACTCAATTCCATCCTCAATTAATTCAGTTACTTCACGTGATATTTTTTCAACCTTATTCAAATTTTTTGAATCAACGGTAACCGTTTGCGATAACAAATAACCTGAAAAGTTATTTTCAATTTGCCTGCCATCAGTAGCGTATTTACTATCAAACTCTTTTGTAATACTAATAGCTGAAAAAATCATTTCCTTTTCATCAATACCTTTTGATTGTAAATAGGTTTTAATTTTCAATTCATCTTTTTTTACATCGGCATAAGCCGATTTTAAATCTAAGCTTTTGCGGCTAAAATTACCATTCCAAATAATTTGATCACTTTCAAAATCTTTATCAGCCAAGCCCGTAACGCTAATTGTTTCAACAGTTTTAAATTTATATTTATAAGCGTTGCCTATAATTATTGAGCTGATAATGGCAGCCAATCCAATAACAATTATTCCAATATTATTTTTTATCATTTTATGTTTTTTTTAAAAAATCAAATATACAACTTGAAAGATGAATGATTCAGTATAAATATTTCATTCACTATTTCATTAAAACTTTACGTTATTTGCAACCCGAATATTTTTTAACGTAAATTATTTTAGTTTTTATGGATCGCAATACGGTACTTGGTTTTGTATTTATATTTTTATTATTAGGCGGCTACATGTGGTACAATGCCCCCAATGAAGCACAGTTAGCGGCACAAAAACATACTGAAGATTCAATTGCCCGTGTTCAATCTATCCAAAAAAATCCGGTAGCACAAGCTGAAATAGCTGTGGCAAATAAAGTAGCCTCAACCATTGCCGATTCTGTAAAAAAAATGGCATTAGGCAGCTTCACTTCATCCATTAATGCTACTGAACAATTATCAATTATTGAAAATGATAAAATAAAAATAACACTTAGTAATAAAGGTGGCAGCATACAATCCATTGAGCTTAAAGAGTACAAAACCTTTGATAGCTTACCTTTAATATTAGCTGATAAAAACACTTTTACTGAAAATTTTGAATTTTATAACAAACAAAATCAATTATTAAACTCAGCTGATTTTGAATTTGCAGTTGCCAATAAAAGCAACTCAGCCATTCACTTTATTGCCCAAAATGAAGATGGAAGTTATATCAAACAAGTTTACTCATTAAAGCCAGGCAGCTATGCATTAAATTATGATGTTACATTTAATGGCATGGATAAAGTAATACCAGCCAATAATAATTTTGTAGCCCTAAATGTAAAAGCTGATTTAAAACAACAAGAGCAAAATCACGATTACGAAAACCAATCCACCTCATTATTTTATCATTATACCAATGATGATTATGATAATATTGGTGAATCAAAAGAAGAAGAAGTAAAACCAGCCACCCCATTAAAATGGGTAAGTTTTAAGCAACGATTTTTTAATATTTCATTAATTAATAAAGATGATTTTAGTGAAGCCACATTAAAGCAAACAATCCTTAAAACACCAAATATGTTAAAGGGAATGTCAGCAAGTTTTACTATGCCATTAGGTAACAGTGCTGAAAAAACATTTGCTATGCAATGGCACTTGGGGCCCAATAAATACAATGTTTTAAAGCAATCAAATGTAGGTTTAGAGAACATTGTAACCCTTGGTGCTAATATATTTAAATGGGTAAAATGGTTGAATAGATGGTTGATAATTCCGTTATGGGATTTTTTAAATAGCCTACACATTAGCTATGGTTTAATTGTATTAATCATTGTAATTATTGCACGGTTAATTTTATTTCCATTAAATTTTAAAACATTTAATAGCGCAGCCAAAATGCGTTTATTAAAACCTGAGTTAGATGTTTTACGTGAACGATACAAAGATGATCAAGCAAAGTTTGGGCAAGAGCAATTAAAAGTATATCGTAAAGCAGGTGTAAATCCATTAGGCGGTTGTTTGCCACAACTAATTCAAATACCTGTTTTGGTTTCAATTTATTATTTTGTACCAACAGCATTAGAGTTTAGGCATTATTCATTTTTATGGGCTAATGATATGTCAAACTTTGATTCAGTACTAAATTTAGGATTCAACATACCTATGTATGGCAGCCATGTGAGTTTATTTACTTTATTGATGACGCTATCAACCTATGCCACCATGTATATGAATCGACATCAAATGAACATGAATAACGACCCTAATATGGCAGCCATGAAATATATGCAATATATTTTTCCGGTAATGTTCTTAGGAATTTTAAACAATGCGCCAGCAGCACTTTCGTATTATTATTTATTACAAAATATTTCAGCAATAGTTCAGCAATTTATCATTCAAAAATTTATAATAAATGAAGATAAATTGAAAATTGAAATGGATGAAAACAGAAAAAAACCTGAAAAAAAATCAGGGTTTCAGGCAAGGTTAGAACAAGCCTATAAAGCTAGAGAAGAGCAAATGAAGCAAACCCAGCGGACGAAAAAAAAGTAAGAGGGGTTGCAAGTAATAAAAAAATAAAAATTTGGCATTTACAAATGCTAAAGCTATTTTTGGCTTTCATTAAATTTTTTAAACAATAATCAATAACAATAAACAAATGAAGAAAGTACTACTACTATCACTTGGTTTTGTACCAGCCGTTTTGTTTGCCCAGATGCGTTCGGTAAACCACGGTGCTGCTATTAAACCAACCACCACATCAATTGCAAAAGGCAACATGATAGCAACCACTGATGCTAATCATCCATCGGCAAAAGGAAACTCTGCAAGCCCAAAATCAGCAACTACTGGCATTGCAGGTTCTATAATTGGTCGTACGTTTTATGATTTACAAAGTAACGGTGCTGTTCAACGCCGAGTAATGAGATACACAGGCAATAAAACTTCTGCAACCTGGACATATTCACCTGATTCAACCAACGACCAATATCCTAATCGTGGTGCAGGCTACAACTATTATAACGGTACTACTTGGAAAGCATTTCCAACAGCACGTGTTGAAGCCACTACCCGTACAGGTTGGCCAGCGTTGTGTACCAATGCAAGCAATCAAGATGTAATTATTTCACATAAATTCAATAATAACACTTATGGTAATTATGAATTGAAAAATACTACACCTGGCGGCACATTTACTGAAGCAACAGTAACTAACAATGCTACCAATATCTGGACAAGAACTGCAAACTCAGGCGATAACGTTTATTTATTAGATGCAAGTCAGGATACTAACTATGTAGTAGCTCCAGAAGCAACAAAACAACCCGTATTATTTTCAAAATCAACTGATGGTGGTGTTACATTTACAACAAACCATATTTTAATTCCTAATTTTCCTTATAGCCGTTATTACAGATGCGGTGGTGATGATTATTTTATTGATGCCAAAGATTCAATTGTAGCAATTGCAGTTGCAGGCACTGGTCGTGATGTTACAGTAATGAAATCAATGGATTATGGCGTAACTTGGGTAGCAATGGTTGCTGATTCATTTCCTGTTGCAGCTTATCATGGCGGCGCTACAGGTACTATTACCGATTCAATTCAAACCAATGATGGTAATGTTACTTGTTTGATTGATAACAATGGTATGGTTCATGTTTGGTGGGGAACATATTGGTTAAAAGGTGATCCTACTTCATCATCAAATTGGAGCTTTTTTCCTAACTTAAGTAGTTCATTAGCTTATTGGAATGAAGATGGCAAACAAACTATTTTGATTGATCAGTTATTAACTTCAATTCACGATTGCGGAACTCAAGGTTCAATAGCAATAGGAACTGGTTATAATTTAGCAGGAAGCACTGCAAAAGATGCTATGTACCGTTCAGGTATGATATCAATGCCACAAGCTGGTATTGATGGAGTAGGCAATATTTTTGTTGTTTATTCAGCTTTAATGGATGAAGATACTACTGGTGGTGATGATACACATCCAAATGTGAACAACACCCCACATGGTCAAAACTATCGTGATTTATTAATGATGTTCTTAAAAGAAGATGCAACAGGAAGTCATTATGATTCAGCATTTGCATCAGGTGCAGGTAATACTTGGAGTATGCCAATCAACATTACAAAAACACCAGGATACGAAGATGTTTATCCATCAATGGCTCGTGGAGTTGATAACAATGTATATATTACTTGGCAAGAAGATTTAGAGCCAGGTACTAATCTTACCAACGGTGATCCAATTTCAAACAACTATATTAAATATTTAGAAGTTGATGCTAACTCATTTATGTCAGCAGCAAGTACAGCTGATATTTGTGGTGCCGTAGCTGGTATATTGGCTCCAGTTGCTAAAATTGGTGTTGCTAACAATGGTTGTGTATATACATTCACTGATCTTTCAACTAACTCACCAATCCAATGGTCATGGGCTTTTGGTGATGGTTCAGTTGCATCAACTTTAAAAAACCCTACTCATACTTATAACAAGGGTGGTTATATGCAAGTACGTTTAGATGTATGGAACCAAGGTGGTTCTGCATTTAAAAAACAAACTGTAAACGTTGATGCTACAGGTTGTTTAAATGGAGTTGCTGATGCAATAAATGATTACAATTTCTCTATTTATCCAAATCCATCAACAGGTGTAGTTAATATTTCATTTGCTGATTTAAACGCTACTAATGCTACAATTTCTGTAGAGAATATTTTAGGACAAACAATTGCTAAATTAAACAATCAAAACATTAATAATAATTCAAAAATATCTTTTGATTTATCAGCTCAAACAAATGGTGTTTATTTTATCAAATTCCAATCAGCTAATAAAAACTTCACTCAAAAATTTGTAATCGAAAAATAAGATTAACTTTTTTCAAATAAATAAAAGAGTTGTAATGTGAATTCATTACAACTCTTTTTTATTTTAGCCTAATGAATAAAATTTTTGAAACAGATATTTTACAACCTAAAAAATCCATTGAGATAATTTTATGTATTCTTGCTTCTACAGTTGCATTACTAATTAGCTATCTTAATTTAATTCATCATGAACCCTGGAGAGATGAGTTACAAGCCTTTTCATTGGTTCGCAACAGTACTTCAATTCATCAACTGATAGGTTGGGTGAGATACGAGGGTCATCCACTGGGCTGGTATGTTTTTCAAAAAATTATTTATCACTTCAGCACATCATTTATACATATTCAATTGATGCAATGGCTATTTGCATTCTTAGGTTTATTATTGTTTATTTGGAAAGCACCTTTCTCAATTTATTACCGAATAGTAATTGCCTTTGGTTATTTTTTTATGTATGAATATGCTGCCATTGCTCGTAATTATGGCATTGCCTTACCATTTTATTTTTTACTTTGTATTTACTTCAATAAAAAAAATTATTTATTGTATGGCTTTTTGATTCTGATTACCATGCAGTTTAGTTTGTATAGTTTCATTATCGCTTTTAGCATTGGTATATTTTATTTTTTGCACCACCGATTTCATAAAAATGCTGTTTATTATTTAGCCATTTTAATTTCAATGATTGGCATTGCATTGTTTAAATATGTAGTAGCGCCGCCTGATGATATTGGTACATCACCTGGCTGGCACATCAACCCTGATAACTATACAGCAGCTATTTCAGTGATAGCAAACGGCTTTTTCCCCCTCTTTAAATTTAATTATCAATTCTGGAATTCAACAATTTTTGAAACCATTTTAAATTATAATTTTTCACAAGCTGTTCAATTCATTATTTCAATTTATTTAATTTTTTGGTTAATAAAAATTTTTAAAGACAACTTAACCGTTGCCAGTATTTTTTTTTCAGCACTTACAATAATGCTATTTTTTATTGCCGCCAAATATCATGGTTCAATACGGCATCATGGTCATATTTATATTTTGCTATTAATGTGTTTTTGGATACAAAATAGCACTCCTTCAAATTTACATATCCCATTTAAATTTTCAGAAAAAACAAAAAAAAGATTACTCATTTTTCCTGATAATCAATTACGTAAAATATTTTTCCTCATTCTATTTATTCAATTAATAGGTTCAGCGCAAGCATTTTATTTTGAAAATAAATATCCATTTTCAGCAAGTTTGCAAGCCGCAAATTTCATTCAAAAAAATTATGCAAATAGCCCCATTATTGGCTGCTCGGATGATGCTTGCACATCGGTGGCTATATTAATGAACAAAAAAATTTATCAAGCTAACACAAACTCATTTCGTGAACATTTAATATTTAACAGCCAACGTGGTGATATTATTTATGATACTTTATTAGCCCGTACAAATCGCTTTTTTTCAACACACCCTAATGGCATATTGCTGCTTTCAAAAAGCAATAGCACCTATGATTTTATTCACCAACTTCCATATAAAATTATTTTTGAAACTACTGATGCCATTAGGCACGATGAGGCATACATCATCTACGTAAAGTAGCAAGATTAAATAGAGTGAATAAAAAACTTTCATACCTTATCTTTACGCATAATAAATTTTCAAGTAATGAGCTTAGAATTAAAAAACAAAGTACGAATAGTTACAGCCGCATCATTATTTGATGGGCACGATGCAGCCATTAATATCATGCGCCGAATCATGCAAGCCAAAGGAGCTGAAGTAATTCATTTGGGGCATAACCGCAGCGCTGCTGATATTGTAGATTGTGCGATACAAGAAGATGCACAAGGCATTGCCATCACATCGTATCAAGGTGGGCATGTTGAGTTTTTTAAATACATGTATGATTTGTTGAGAGAGAAAAACTGCGGCCATATCAAAATATTTGGTGGCGGAGGCGGAACAATTCTTCCAACTGAAATTGATGAATTGCATGCCTACGGAATCAGCCGAATTTATTCGCCCGATGATGGACGAAAAATGGGCTTAGAAGGTATGATTGAAGATGTAGTGAAGCAATGTGATTTTAATACA
>JBEANU010000174.1:0-6823 GCA_041165265.1 Bacteroidota bacterium
TCTTCTTCATTCATTGGTGAACTAACCACCAATTGAGGTATGCAACGCATATAGGCAATATCATAAGCGCCATGATGTGTAGCGCCATCATCACCTACTAATCCACCTCTATCCATACACAATACAACGGGTAAATTTTGCAAAGCCACATCATGCACTACTTGGTCATACGCTCGTTGCATGAATGATGAATAAATATTGCAAAATGGTCGTAAGCCTTGTGTTGCTAATCCTGCTGAAAATGTAACGGCATGTTGTTCGGCAATACCTACATCAAAAGCTCTTGTAGGCATTTCTTTCATCATATATTTTAATGAACTACCACTTGGCATAGCAGGCGTTACGCCCATTATTTTATCATTTTGTTTGGCTAATTCAATCATTGTCCACCCAAACACATCTTGGTATTTTGGAGGTGTTGGCTTATCAATAATTTTCTTTTTTAATTCGCCCGTTTCCGAATTAAATAAACCTGGTGCATGCCATAAGGTTTGGTCTTTTTCGGCTAAATCATAGCCTTTACCTTTTGTAGTAAGTGCATGCAATATTTTTACACCATCAATATTTTTCAATTCTGAAAATACTTCCACCAATCTTAAAACATCATGCCCATCAATTGGCCCGAAATATCTTAGTTGTAATGATTCAAAAATATTTGCTGATTTTGTAATCACACCTTTCAAACCTGCTTCAATTTTGCTAAGCATGTGGCGGCTCATGTTTCCACCCGGTATGCTTCCTAAAGTATTCCAAATATCATTTCGTATTTTATTGTATGTGGCTGATGTGGTTACATCGGTTAAATATTCTTTCAATGCACCTACATTTGGGTCAATGCTCATGCAATTATCATTCAACACAATTAGCATATTTGTTTTGCTAACGCCTGCATGATTCATGGCTTCAAATGCCATTCCTGCGGTCATAGCGCCATCACCAATTACTGCAATGTGCTGTTTCTTTTTATCTTTTTTATACTTTGAAGCCATTGCCATTCCTAACGCTGCTGAAATTGATGTGGATGAATGACCTACACCAAATGTATCATAATTACTTTCGTCCCGTTTCGGAAAACCGCTAATGCCTTTGTATTTTCTATTGGTATGAAAATCTTCTCTTCTGCCTGTTAAAATTTTATGTCCGTATGCTTGATGACCTACATCCCAAATCAATTGGTCGTTGGGTGTATCAAACACATAATGAATAGCCACCGTTAATTCAACTACACCCATGCTTGCGCCAAAATGCCCACCATACACACTTACGGTATCAACTATAAATTGACGTAATTCTTTACAAACCTGTGGCAATTGGTCTTTCCGAAGTTTTCTTAAATCTTCAGGATAAATGATTTTGCTTAATAATGGGCCCGGAACTGCTTTACTCATGGATAGGTTTTAGGAAAAATGAATGGTTCAAATATCTGAAATATTTTTTATAAATAAGTTTTCAGATGGTTTTGGTTTTTAACAACGCAAGCCATTTTTTGTTTATTGTTTGAATACAGTTGTTTTGAAAATAAATAACATTTAACTTCTTCAGAAATTATTTTATTGCAACCTCATCCTACCTTCTCTCCGATAAATACGGAGTCTTTGACCTTCAGAGAAGAATGGTAAATTTCCGAAGAAGTTAATTTAGGCTTGTTCGGTATTAACCACCGCCAAACATTTATCAACTTCTTTAATCATGTTTGATATCATTTTTTTCAACTCTGTTTTCTTTACTTCATCTTCATCGCTTAATGATTTAGCCAACTTCAACGATTGCATTTGTGCTTCTAATTCTACAATTTTTGCTTCGCTTACTTTTTTGCTTTCTTCAGCATTAATAAGCTGTTCTACCAATTTGTCGTTCTCGGCTTTAGATTTTTCTAAATCCACTTTTTGTTGTTCAATTTTTTGTTGAACAAGTATTATTTTTTGTTGAATAGCTTCTAATGATTGTAAAGATTCGTTCATGATTATTTAGTTAGATTTTTTTGTAATTATTTATTTCAGCTTTAGCCAGCTAATAATTGGGTAATGATCAGAATATGGATTTGTTTTTATCACATCAAATTTCATTACTTCAATTGATTTATCAGGTAAGATATAATCAATACGCATGAAAGGGAATTTGCTAATATAACTTGTTCCAATTCCTTTTGATGAAGCTAAAAAAGCATCTTGCAAATTTTGATGAATAGTATGATAACTATACGATGCTGGTGTATCATTAAAATCGCCACAAACTATTACGGGATAAGGGCTTTCGGCTATAGCCTTTGCCACCATATCGGCTTGGTGTGCACGGCGAACAAACCCACGTTTTAGTTTTCGTAAAATTCGTTTTCCTCTATTAATATCCTTGTCGTCATCAAGTTGTATATCATCCAAATATTTATAATCTTCTTTACCAAAATAAACCGATTGCAAGTGTGTATTAATTACTCTATAAATTTTGTTATTGATTTGAATATCAGAAAATGATGCAGCATTATCAGTATGATTTCCAAAATTAATTTTACCCGATTTGATAATTGGAAAATCGCTGAAAGTGGCTACACCCCAATGGTCTACGCCACGAAGCGTAGATGTAATTTCGAAATGATAATATTTGTATCCAATCTTTTCTGTTAGCTTTTTTATGGTGTTATATTTTTTATAATCAGGGTTTTCGGTAGAATAAAATTCTTGAAAACAAGCTATTTGTGGATGAGCTTCTTCTATATTTTTTAATATTTCTTTTTGATGATTTTTATCATCGCTCCATTCATACAAATCAAAAACTCGTACGTTGTAATTCATTACCTTAATAATGTTCGAATTGTTTTTGGTAAAGGGTTTTTCGTTGCCCCAAGCAAATACATTTTGAATATTTTTAAAATTTAAAATAAGAATAGAAAGTGAAAGCAAAATCCACCAATTTTTTTTTATCAACCAAAATAAAATAAACAGAAAATTGATTAATAAAATGTAAGGAAATCCTAAGCCTGCAAATGAAATCCACCAAATGGTTGTAGGACTTACAAATACATTAAACACTGCCATCAATAATAAAATAGCAGGCGGAAAATTTAACACCACAAAAATTCGTTCAAACCAACTCAAATTTTTCATTGCTGCAAATTGATTATTAAATAATAAAATAGCAAGGGAGTTGCTAAATATTATTTTTATTTCGTCAAAATTTATGATTGAATTAAACTAAAAAGGTCAGCTCACATGAGCTGACCTTTTTAGTTTTTAATTAAAAAAATTATTTATTGTTTGATAATTTTTTTAGTAACTATTCCATCATTGGTTTGAATTAAAATAATGTATTGCCCTGCACTTAGCTGTTCGGTTTCAATATCTAATTTATGATAACCCGTATAATTTTTTTCATCTAATACTGTTTTTACTAATTGCCCAACAGCGCTAAACAATAATACTTTTATATTTTTTGCTTCATTTAAATTAAATTCAACACTAGCTTGATTGCTGAATGGATTAGGGTAAACTTTTAAATCAATTGTGTTTGATATTTCATCAACGCCAGTACTCAATACAAAAATAATAACTTCATCAGTGTTTGAGCATCCATTCACATCAACACCTGTAACCGTGTAGGTTGTAGTATTTGTAGGTGATGCTTGAACTGTGCTGCCGAAGGTTGCACTTAATCCGTATGGCGGCGACCAAGTATAATTTACTGCGCCAGTTGCTGTTAAATTAAGTGGCGATGCATTTAATCTTACCATATCAGGACCTGCATTTATTATCGGTTCTGTATTTACGGTTACCACAATTTGATCATTTGAAAAACAACCGTTCACATCAGTAACGGTAACTGTATAGGTTTCAGATGCTGTAATATTCACCATTGGGTTAGCAATGTTAGCTGCATTTAATCCTGCTGAAGGTGTCCATTTATAAGATATGCCATTAATGGTATTGCCACCAATTTGTGCATTTGCTGTTTTACAATAAGTAATATCTGACCCAGCATTAGCAATTGGCAAATTATTTACTACAATAGTTACTGAATCATATTTAATACAGCCAAAGCCATCAGCCGCTGTAACAAAATAGGTGGTAGTTACTGTAGGAGTTGTTACAAACGGATTGGCAACTGTAGTGCTTGATAAGAAGGTACTTGGTGACCATTGATAGGTATAAGGTGCTGTACCGCCTGTTATGGTAGGTATGCCTCCAATATAGGTGGAGTATCCTTGACATACCTGAACATTAGAGCCAGCATCAATTTTTAAGGTTGTTGCACCTCCTGGTCCGGTAATTTTTACTGAATCAGTTTTTGTACAACCTGCTTGATCAACTACATTTAAATAGTATGACCCATTGCACAAATTTTTAATTGAATCAACATGTACATTGTTTGACCAATGATAATTGTACGGAGCATTTCCGCCTGTAGCAACTGCCGCAGCATAACCATTACATAAGCCGCATGTGGTATTGCCAGCGGTTATTGATGTTAATAATTGTGCAGGTTGTGTGATGATAACACTATCAATTTTACCACATCCTTTTGCATCGGTTATATACACCATATATTTATTAGGTGATAAATTGGTAATTGGGTTGATTGATGTGGTGGGTGATGTACCCCAAAGTACTATTGGATTTGTGCCACCAAAAATTGTAATGGATGCACTACCATTATTTAAACCATTGCAGGTAACATTTGAGCTTGAAAGCGAATAAGATATTGGAGGGTTGTAAGTTACCACCATACTATCTTTAGCGCTACACAAATTTACATCAGTTACGGTAAGTACATAAGTTGTAGTTGATGTTGGGGCTACTTGTGGGTTAGATACAGTGTTAGATGATATGAAACCAACATTAGGCAACCATGAATAAGTGTATGGCAAACTACCATTTGTGCCTGATGGTGCACCACCTATTTGTAAAGGATTTGTAACACTACATAACGTTTTATCAACTCCTGCAAATGCACTTGGTATTGGTGTTACTGAAACTGTAATAACATCTAAAGTTGGGCAATTTGCTGGATTATTTGTAACTAATGTATATGTTGTAGTAGATGTAATATTCACACTCGGATTTGCAATATTAGGATTACTTAAACCTATACTTGGTGTCCATTGATAAGTCATACCACCTGTACCATTAAGGGTTGAAGTGCTTCCAAAGCACAAAGCAGTATCTAAACCTGCATTGGCGGCTGTTTGTTGATATACTGTAATCCTGATAGTATCAGCTAAATAAAATTCGCAATAACTTGAAGGCAAACTATCCGTAAATCCAATTTTTAAAGTAAATGAATTATTTACTCCAGCCAAAGTATTTAAAGTAAGTGTTGAATTATTGCCACTTACCTTTGCACTTAATATGTTATTATTTTGATCAGCAATAAAATATTTTCTGTTCAATACTGAGCTAGTTACGTTTGCAGTAATAATTGCACCCGAGCACACTGTATCTTTTAAAACCGAAACACTATTGGTATCAGCAACATCTTCAATTAATACATCATCAATACCAATATTATCAGTGTTAAAGCCTACGTTAGCACTGTGGCCAGTAAATTTAATTTTAACACTTGGTTGAAATGCGTAATTGTTCAAACAGAATTGAAACTGATTCCAAACGGCAGGAGATGCTATATTATTCTGAATAGAAATTGTATCTAACAAAGTATAAGTAGAACCACCATTGGTTGATATTGAAACATCAATATAAGCTCCTTTTTGTGAAAATGCATATTGCCCCAACCAAAGTTTCATGGATGGATGTTTTAATGTTGAAAAATCATAACAAGGGCTTATTAAATCAGTAGTATTTCCTGCTGGAACCAAATCAGAGAATTTAATAAATCCAGCACCTGTATGTGGTGATGGAAGCCAAGGGTTAAACATACCACCAATATTCACTTCCCAATTATCATTACCAATAACAGGTTTACTCAACCAATACAATGCACTATCGGTATCAAAACTTTCCAATGATGGAAAAGTGTTAATAGTAGGCTGAATAATAAATTTTATTGAATCAGCATCATTATATGCATCGCCATCGTTAGGCAAGGCAGCAAACACTTTTAAATTGTAAACACCTACAGGGGTACCAGGTGTTGTATTGAAAGTATAAGTAAAACTGGTATTAAAAGGCAAATTAGTTGGCAAAGTATAATTTTCAAAAACTGTACTATAACCTGTTAAATTAAATCTTAACGGAATGATAGTGCCTGCTAATAAAGTATTACAACCTGTATTTTTGAAAATAGCAGTTACAGGATTGTTTGACATTGTTAACGGATCATAGCAATCACTCACAGGATTTAAAATTTGCAAGGTTGAAATATCAATTGGTGGATTAGGGCCAATACTAATATTATCAAGATAGGCATTATCACCCGGTGGGGCATTTAATGAATCGTACTTGTTTCTACTTTCAAAGGCTAAATTAAAGGCAGTGCCAATATAACTTTGTAAATTTAAAGTATAATGAACCCAAGGATCAGAGTTATTGCCCACATTTGCAAGCACAGGATGATAGGTTGGGCTTATTTGAGTTCCGTTTACTAAAACCCTGAAATTGCTATACAAATCAGAATAAGTTGCTGTTTGTTTCAAATCAAATTTTAATAATAATCCGCATTGCAAACTTGCTGTATCAGTTGCATCTATGCAATATTCCAATGTTGAGCTTGATGCTTGATTTACTGTCCACTCAGTACCATAGTTAGGTGTAGTAAATGAACCGCCATTTGTGCCCGTCATTAAAAAACCATTTGTGCTTGAACGTGCTGCAATTGATGATACAAAACTTTGCGCTTGACTTCCATTTGTAGTTCTAGCAGCTATTGATAAACT
>JBEANU010000175.1:0-3413 GCA_041165265.1 Bacteroidota bacterium
TGAATAATTTATTTGCAAATAATTATTCTCTTGTTGTTGTAAAAATAGGAAGAGATGAATCAGCTCATAATTATTTTATTTCTAATTCAATTACAGACAAGAGTTTAACCTCTTCATTAGATAATTCAAATGTGTTTCGTCTTTATATTTATCCAGAAACCAACGGGCAACAAACTATCAGTCAAACAAAAAAACGAACACCCAACCTCGATGCAGCCATAGTAAAAACAATAGCAGATAAATTGGGCTTACAATTTACCAACGAGAAAGAAACTACTAAAAATACTTTTGCACCAATAGATTTGTTGGATTATATCTATGCGGTATTGCATTCGCCTAGTTATAGAGAAAAGTATAAAGAATTTTTAAAAATTGATTTCCCTCGTGTGCCTTATCCAAAAGATAAGGAAACATTTTGGAAATTGATTAAACTAGGTAGCGAATTAAGGCAATTACATTTGCTAGAAAGCCAATTAGTTAACAAACCGATTACTAAATATCCTATTGACGGTAACAATTTGGTGGAGAAAGTTTCTTTTGAACTTGAAGAACAAGAAACAGAAAAAGTGAGTACAGTTTTATCTTCTGAAAAAAATATAGATACCAAACATGATACAATTTCATTCCCTCAATATCATTTGAATAAAAATGATGAAACTTTGCTGCATGAGCCTAAGGTTTTGTATGGAGCAACACCCAAGCCAGTAATTGGAAAAGTTTGGATTAATCCAACACAATACTTTGAGAATGTACCAAAATCTGCTTGGGAGTTTTTTATTGGTGGTTATCAACCTGCTCAAAAATGGCTTAAAGACCGTAAAGGTATAGAATTGAGTTTTGAAGATATTATTCATTATCAAAAAATAATAGTTGCCCTAACTGAAACAGATAGATTAATGAAAGAAATTGATGAGATTAATTTTATGGAAAATAACATGTAAATATTATTGTTTGTAAATAATCTTCAACCAAGTTTGTTTCACTTATCAGATAAATTTAACACCATCCATCCCAAACAAAATCCTTCAAGTAACGATTGTTTTAATACCTTTGCAGCCTCAATAATTTTTCAAAGCAAAAATATCTAACGAAATAAAAATCGCAATTTGATGAGTAGCTATTTTTTATCATAAGTAAATATCTTCACTCCTTATAAGTGAGTTATAAATGTATCGCATTAGTTAAAGGGTAGATTTGCATTTAAAACATCAGTATTTAAAAAACTAATTTTATTGCCATGAATACATTAGGGAATATTTTTAAAATTACAAGTTTCGGTGAGTCGCATGGTAAGGCAATAGGTGTTGTAATTGATGGTTGCCCAGCAAATTTGGAGTTAGATATTCAACAAATTCAACATGAACTAAATCGACGAAAACCTGGTCAATCAAGCATCACCACTTCACGAAAAGAAAATGATGAATTTGAAATTTTATCCGGTATTTATCACCAAACCACATTAGGTTCACCCATTACAATTACCATAAAAAATAATGATGCCCAACCAAAAGATTATGAGTGGTTAAAAAACACCTATCGTCCGGGTCATGCTGATTTTACTTATGAAAAAAAATATGGTATAAAAGATACAAATGGCGGCGGACGAAGCAGTGCCCGTATTACAGCAGGTTGGGTGGCAGCAGGGGCTATTGCAAAACAATTTTTAAAACAATATGATATACAAATTGTATCGTGGGTAAATCAAATAGGGAATATCAAAATGAAAACTCCTACCACTTATTTTGAAAAGCATTTATCAAAAAGTGAAATAAAAAAAATACAAACTACAATTGAACACAATTTAGTAAGATGTGCTGATGAATCAACTTCAAAAAAGATGATTGCCTTATTAGAAAATTTAAAGCAAAAAGGTGATACCATTGGGGGCAGCATACAAACTGTTATTTACAACTTACCAGTAGGTTTAGGCGAACCTGTGTTTGGAAAATTTCAGGCTCAACTTGCACAAGCCTTACTAAATATAAATGCTACAAAAGGTTTTGAATTAGGCGATGGGTTTGATTCCATAATAAAAAAGGGAAGTGAATATAATGATATATTTATTTCGAATAAAAACCAGATTAGTACAAAAACTAATCATAGCGGAGGTTTGTTAGGTGGAATAAGTAATGCTATGCCAGTATATTTTAATTTAGCGTTTAAGCCACTTTCAACCATTTTTAGTGAACAACAAAGTATTAATCAACAAGGTAAAAAAGTAATTATAAAAGCTGAAGGCAGGCACGACCCCTGTGCTGTACCACGTGCTGTTCCTATTGTTGAGGCTCTTAAAGCTTGTGTTGTGGCTGATTTAATACTTCAAAATCGAAACTCAAAAATTTAAATTAACGGATGAAAAATATTGTAATCACAGGTGCTTCAAAAGGTATTGGAAAAGCTATTGCAAAAAAATTTGCTGCCCAAAATTTTAATATTGCTATTTGTGCAAGACATGAAAATGAATTACTTGAATGCAAAAATGAACTATTACTTATCAATCCCAACATTGATGTATTAAGCATTATAGCAGATGTGAGTAATAAATTGGATAGAGATAATTTTATTAAAATAGTTTTGCAACAATTTACAAATATTGATATTTTAGTAAATAATGCAGGTACATTTTTACCTGGTAATACATTTGATGAACCTGATGGAAGATTAGAATTTTTGTTACAAACTAATTTAATTAGTGCTTATGAAATCACACGAGGTTTATTGCCTAAAATGATGCAACAAAAATCAGGATATATTTTCAATATGAGTTCAGTTGCAGGTTTAAAAGCGTATGAAAACGGCGGAAGTTATAGCATTTCAAAATTTGCATTAACTGGTTTTTCAAAAAATTTACGTGCTGAATTAGCTCCATTTAATATCAGAGTGAGTACTATTTACCCTGGTGCCGTGCTAACTGATTCATGGGCTGGTACCAATTTACCAACCGAAAGATTTATTGGTGTTGATGATATTGCAAACATCATTTTTACATCTTATCAAATGCCCTACTCCACTTTAATTGAAGATATTATTATCAGACCAACAGTTGGCGATATTTAATTATTTCATCAAGTCTCAAAAAAAAAGTCCTTTATTTTTCCTGCTATTGTTTTTACATCAAATTATTTTTTGATAATCATATTTGTACACCTGCTAGTAAATTTTGCTAACCTGATAACATTGTTTATCAAAAAGCAATTAGTCAATTTTACGATAACAGAACTATTGTACCATGTTCCTTTATTTTAAATATTTGGTAATTAAATAGTCGTCCCTCAAAAAGTTATTTAGCACCAAATTGCCATCAAAACAAAAATTTAGAAAATCAAGAATCGATTTTGTGCGGTGGCTTTGTGTTAGCGAAATCGAATTTTGTTAATACCTTGTAATTCAATTCCAATAAGCATTTCAAGAGA
>JBEANU010000176.1:0-7839 GCA_041165265.1 Bacteroidota bacterium
GCGTATTAAAATTAGTGACATATCACGTGATACTATTTTAATTGTTACTGATTTTGCTGAACCCAATGAAATTAAGGATGTAACTTTATTGTGGGATAGTACAGTGAAAATATTAAAACAACATATTGGCGGTTAATTTTTATTTTTTATTTAATAAAATATCTTTGCAGCGTTGAATTTTACTAACATCATGAACCGATTTACCACATTTTTATTATTTGCTTTTATTTTTTTTAGTGCCATTTTTGTTTTTAATGGTTGCAAAAAAAAGGATTGGAGAGATGATTACATAGGCAGTTATACTGGTTATAGCCGCTATGAAAAACGAAGTACTAATTTTGTAACTGGGCAAGCTTATGGCTACGATTTAGATTCATTTATCAAAAAAAATATCAATATTAATATTGTTATAAACGATAAAAGCGATCAATTAACTTTCAGAATAAGCAATCAATACATTTGCGATGCTGATAAAGATGGCTACACCAACAAACCTACTTTTACAACCCAATTTACTGCCGATAGTATTTTTGTAATTGAATCATTGCCTGCTGATACTTTCTTTTTTGGAAGAAATGTATATGCTGCTAAACGCCATTAATTCATGCTGAGTTCACATTCGTTTGCCAATAAAGTTTTTTCAATTATTGAAAAAGAGTGGCGATTAGATTGGCGAAATCGGTCTTCATTTTTTTCAGTTTTACTATACCCTTTACTTACCGTTTTTTTGGTTTTTTATGCCTTTAAAGAATTAGATAATATTAGCTGGGTGGCACTATTCTGGGTGATTACGTTGTTTTCGGCCATTAATGCTATGGCAAAAAGTTTTTTGCAAGAATCACAAGGTAGATGGGCGTACTATTATACTTTATTTGCCCCTGAGGAATTATTGATTGCTAAACTCATCTACAATTTTTTACTATTAGGATTAATTGTAAGCATTAATTTAGTACTGTTTATATTATTTTTTTCGTTTCCGTTTGAAAGCGGAAATCTATTTTTAGTTAGCCTATTATTAGGTGTAATTTTGTTTGTGATAATATTTACCATTATGGCATCTATATCAGGCAAAGCCAGTAAAAATGCATCACTCACAGCTATTTTAAGTTTACCCATTATTATACCATTGCTATCTGTTTTAATTAATTTTTCATTAAAAACTATTTCAGTAGCAAATACATTTTGGTTTGATGTAGCTTTGCTTTCATCAATCAACATTACCCTTTTATTACTAGGCATTTTACTTTTTAAATTTATCTGGAAAGATTAACAATCAATATGAAATTATACAATCAAATTTGGTGGAAATGTGTAACTATTATTTTAATAATATATACCATTATTGCAGGTTTTATGATGCCTGTACCCCGTTTGGATATTTTAAATGAAACCATTCGTAATTTATATTTTCATGTGCCTATGTGGTTTTGCCAAATTGTATTATACACTATTGGTGTAGGTTATAGCATAGCTTATTTATTGTTAAAACAAGGTTCGGAAGCTGCTAACAAATTGGCTTTTAAATATGATAATATTGCAAAAAGTTCAATTACTGTGGGCACAATTATGGGATGCTTGGGCTTATTGACGGGGATGATTTGGGCAAATTTTACTTGGGGTAAACCTTGGACTGATGACCCTAAATTAAATTGCACGGCTATTGGTATGCTTATTTATTTTGCTTATTTTATACTTCGTGGTTCAATGGATGATATTGATAAGAAGGCTAAGCTTGCTGCTATTTTTAATATTTTTAGCTATGTAATTTTTGTAGTTTTAATTTTTGTGATACCACGTATGAAAGAGTTTAGTGTTCATCCTGGTAATGGCGGCAATCCTGCATTTGCCAAATATGATTTAGATAGTTATATGCGATTGGTATTTTATCCTGCAGTATTGGCTTGGATATTTTTAGGAATTTGGATAATGACTTTAATCATCCGTATTGAAAATATTAAATTACGATTAGCATTTAAAAATTAATGTGCAATTTTAATTGATTTTTTCTTCTTACGATTGCTAACTAAAACGGCCATAAACATTCCACGTTCAATTAAAGGTAAATCAACAGGTACAATTTGCTCACTATTGGCTGATACTTCAATATTGTTTGTAGCGCTTACCAATTGCCCGGCGGTATTATAAATTTCCAATGTGTAGGTTGTATTTTCATCAATCATTGATTTTATTTTTAGCATGGGTTCACTGCCATTACCAACAACTGTTATCAATTCATCATCTGGCGTACTTTCAGTTTCAGTATTGATAATATCTGCTAAATGTTTGGTACCCAATCGTCCTAATTCATGAATGCTAAATTCAGGATTTAAAACCTCATCGGTTAATGTTACATTAGTTGTGTAAACGCTTGAAACATCAGTATTTGCAAGCAATTCAGTTAAGCTCACTTTTGTTCCATTAGCATTTTTATAACTAATTTCATAAGTTCCTTCGCCATTTTCATGATCAATTGCAAATGATATTTGATACGTTTTTTTATCTACCCGTTTTGATAAATAATTTTTAATCGCTTTTTGTTCTACTTCAGTTGATTCAGCTTTTGAAACAAAGCCTAAACTAAAATCACCAAAATTGCTAACCGCTTCAGATGCAACATTGCCACTGATTGACATTTTACCTGAATTTTTGCCACTTGCATCATTCCATTTATCATTTACCATTTGGCTTACTTTTACTGCATTTGCTTTTTTATTTTTTGAATCAAAAACAACTTTGTTCTGATTCCAACTTAAAATAACATTGGCAGCGGCATGAAATTTATCACTTTGTTTAATACTCCAAAATTCCTTTTCATTAGTAGCATCAATATTTTCAACTGATTTAGCTTTAGGGGTATTTTGCTGATAAGTGCAGCTAAAAACAGATGATTCAGTAATATTTTTTAAACCAGCTTTGCGTTCAATAGTTCCGTTGCCTACCGGAAAATCAAAATCAGCCGAACCATATTTTTTTACAGTACCTTTCACATGCCTATTATCTCCATCGCCAGTATAAGTGGCATTGCTTTTATAAATTAAAACATTGGGTGTATTTTCAGTAGTAATAATTCCGTTTGTAAATACATGCACATTTGAAATACTTAAATTATTGTTTAATAAAATTCCGCCTTCGTTATTTGTATTTAAATTGTAAGTATTAAAAATTTTAGTGCCTGTAATTATTTGTTCGGCATTACCTTGAAGTACCAAAGTACCGCTACCAGCCTGCATATTAGCTTGTTCATTATTTACATTAGCGGTAACCACCAACTTACCATTGTTCAACAACGATGATGTGCTTTGGTTATCTAAATTGCCACCAATAAATAAAACATCTTTAGCTGAACTAATACCTAAAGGTACTTGGCTTGTAAATGTAATTTGAGCCATTACATTACTGCCATATAAGCTTAATAAGATGGAATAAATATATAGTTTCAGATTCATTGGGTTTGCTTAATTTAAGCTAATTGTTATAAATGGTGCATTTGTAAAAAAAATTGTAGAGGTTAATAATGTTGAAGCTTCTGAGCAAATGTGGTTGGTATTTTTGAAGCTTTAATTTTAAATTATTAGTGCATAATAATTTTAAATGTTTTCTTTTTCTTGTTAGATGTAACTGATGATAACACAGCAAAATACATGGCTTGCGGTACAAAAGGAAAATCTAACGGAATGATTTGTGAACCACCTGCCATTACTTCAAAATTTTCAGCAGTTTTAATTAACTGACCAGCTGCATTAAATATTTCAATTGAATAAGTTTGATCTTTTGAATCAGCTGATGAAACCACTTGAATAGCTGGCGTTTCCATACTACTTAATAATTTATAAGTGCTTCCATCTTCATCTGTTGTTACACCACCCACTGAGCTACACTCAGCATATACGCTACCTAAATCACTTGCAGCATTCATTTGATCAACATATTCTAAATTAAATACTGGTTTTTCAACTGCTTCAGTTAAAGTTATTTTTGTTGAGTAGTTAATTTCATTACCTTTTTGAGGCATTAGATGTGATAAATTTGATTTTTGGTTATCTGAATTTAAAATATTAATAGCATAAGTACCATCACCATCATCATGTGTAGCTATCCATGATAATTCATATTCATTATTGCCTAAACATTTTACATTTAAATTACGAATTGATACTGGTAATACTGAGTTGCCTGAACCAAATGAAAACGGACTGAAAGAATTTAATGTGCCCGATGTAATACTGCCTGAAGTAAGCAAACTGCCTGTGGGTGTACCCGTTTCGCTTTTCCAACTTGAATTGGTATAATGTGCTACCTGTACATAACTTAAAAATGAGGTTCCTAATGCCAATGCACGTTTTGTGATATCCCAAGTCATATACACTTTTGCAGTACCACCGCTATTTCTATCAATATTCCAATATTCATTTGCATTTACAACTGATAAGCCTGAAGATGTTAAAATTGATGAAGTATAAGGTGTTGATTGATTGTATTTGCAAATAAAATCAGATGAAATAGATAAAGCCCTAATACCTGCAATACGTTCAATAGAACCATTACCAACCGGAAAATCAAAATCCTGTGTACCAATTTTTTTAACCCAACCATTTACATGCTTGCTATTTCCATCACCACTATAGGTTGCACCATTTTGATAAGTTAAATAATTTGAATTTGATGTTGCAATAATACCAGCTGAAAAAACATGAGTACCTGATATACTCAAATCATTATTTAATGTAATTCCGTTTGAGTTGTTAGTACTTAAATTATAAGTTTTAAAAGCTTGGCTGCCTGATACTGTTTGTGCTGATGTACCTTGCAAATACAAATTACCAGTTCCGGTAGCCATACCAGTTTCACTATTACTTAAATTTCCTAATAAATAAAATGAGCCATTGTTGGTGAAAGCAGCTGTTGATTGATTATCAACTGAACCATTGATATATAATACATCAGATGAACCTGATATATATAATGTACCTTGATTGGTAACTGCTACTTGTGACTTAGCCTCCATTTTAAATAGCATTAATATTAATGCATTGGCGATAAGTAGTTTGGTTGTTTTCATTTGTGATGTGTGTTTATTGTGTTCTGATTTATTTTTTGATGTTGGCATATTTTCAAACCTTATGCCCATCTGTTTTTGTTCTGCTAAAATTTTACTGATTTGATATAATTTTTTTTATACCACAAAGTAACGGCGGCAACAAACCCCATTCAATCAACTACTTGGCGTATTTGCATGCGTAAAAAAACCTATTTCAATGATTCCAAATACATTACAATTGGCATACATCAAATTCAATATTTTTCTATTTTCAAGAATATTAATCTCAATTTGAAGCCAACTAAATAGTACTACCAATGCATCTATCAAATAAAATTGAAATTTTTGCTGCTTAATTTTTTACCTTTGTCATTCAAAAAAAAATAATACAATTATGACCGCTGATGATGCTCAAATTTTTATAGATGATGCTACTGAAACCATGCAAAAAGCTATTGAACATTTAGAATACGAACTTTCAAAAATAAGAGCCGGAAAAGCCTCTCCAGCTATGTTAGAAGGCATTGTAGTGGAATATTATGGTGCCCACTCTCCCCTATCTCAAGTAAGCAATATTAATAATACAGATGCCCGAACTTTGGTAATTCAACCATGGGAAAAAAGTATGCTTAGTATTATTGAACGTGCTATTTTAGGTGCCAACTTGGGTGTTACACCATTAAATGATGGGCAAATATTGCGTTTGGTTTTACCACCTTTAACTGAAGAACGTAGAAAAGAATTAGTAAAAACAGCTCGTGCAGCTGCCGAATTTGCTAAAGTTGCCATTCGTAATATCAGACGTGAAGCCATTGAATCAATCAAAAAATTACAAAAAGATGGATTATCAGAAGATATTGTAAAAGATGGTGAAGCTGATGTGCAAGCTCAAACTGATAAATACATTGTTTTGGCTGATAAATTAATGGATGCTAAAGAAAAAGAAATAATGACGGTTTAATCAACTAAACAATAATTCAAAATTACTTTTTGAAAAATATCTTAATTACAATATGTGCCCGTGGCGGCAGCAAAGGCATACCGGGCAAAAATATTAAAGCCATTGCAGGTAAACCTTTGATTGCATATTCCATTCATATTGCTAATGAATTTGCAAAACTGATGGCTGAAAAATATTTCATCAAAATTGCACTTTCAACTGATTCAGAATTAATAAAAAATGAAGCTGCAAAATTTGGATTACATACAATCTATCAGCGCCCCGAGGAACTTTCAACGGATACTGCTGGCAAGCTACCTGTATTAAAACATTTGCTTCAATTTGAAGAACAAACACACCAACTTACATTTGATTATTTATTAGATTTGGATGTAACAAGTCCGTTGCGCAATGCACAAGATTTATGGCAAGCATTTCAATTATTGATTGAAGATGAAAACGCTTTGAATTTATTTTCAGTAAATCATGCTCACCGAAATCCTTATTTTAATATGGTTGAACAGCAACCCAATGGTTATTTTGCATTAATAAAAAAATTACCCGATGGTGTAGTTACAAGGCAGGCTGCGCCTAAAGTGTATGATATGAATGCTTCATTTTATTTCTATAAAAAATCATTTTTTGATGCTGATTGTAAAACTGCAATTTCACCTGCATCGCTAATTTATGTGATGCCGCATATTTGTTTTGATTTAGATGAACCTACTGATTTTTTATTTATGGAATATTTATTAGCAAATAATAAACTGGAGTTTGAGTTTTAAAAATATTATTGATATTGTTAGGTAATTTTGCTAGTGTAGATAAATTTGAAAAAAATAATTTAGAAAGTAAAGGCATCTTATCATGGCGAAAGCAAAAAAAATTGAAAATAAATATTAACTTAAAAGCATGGCACACAAAATAATAGATAGCGATTTTAAAATAAAGTTTGATGGTCAACAACATCAAGTTGATGCACAAGTTTTAATTAGCAGTTTAATACATACAACAACTGTAATTCAAGAGCTAAATAAACATTACCAAACAGGAAAAAAGATTGAGATAAAAGTAAAAGCACTTGAAAAGGGGAGTTTTTTAATTCACATTGAACTTTTGGAAACAGCATTAGAAGCGCTAAAAACAATTTTAACCAAAGATAACTTACTTTTCGCATCAGGCATTATAAGCGGACTTGTTGGACTTATCGAAATAAAAAAACATTTAAAGGGAAAAAAAGCGAAAGAAATAAAAAATAATGGTAGTACAACTATAATTCTAAATGATCAGAACACTACTCTGAATATTAGTAGCGAAATCTATAATATTTATGAAACAAATGTAACTATAAATGATGCCCTTTCTCAAAATTTCGATGTACTAGATAATGACCCAGCAATCACTGCATTTGAAATTACTGACAAAAAGGAAATGCCTTATATCCGAGTTGAAAAATTGGATTTTAAGGATTTGACTTTGAAGTCAGAGCAAATTGACGAAAACAGAAAGCAAATAATTGAAATGACAAGGCTAAATATTGTTCGTGTTTCTTTTGAGGAAAATTTAAAATGGGATTTCTATCATAGAGGAAATAAAATTTCGGCAAGAATTAATGATCCGAATTTTTATGAATTAATAGATAAAGGAGAAGCTTTTGCTAAAGGAGAAATATTAGAGGTTGAACTGCAAATCAATCAAATATTTGAAGAAAGTGTAAATACATTTATAAATAAATCTTATCAAATTAATCGAATAATAAATCACTACAAAAGAGACGAACAGAAAAAAATTGATTTTGAAAGATAAAGAGCAATGGTCTTGTTTTTGGCATATTTGATTTTTTTCTACCAACAAAAAGTTA
>JBEANU010000177.1:0-4851 GCA_041165265.1 Bacteroidota bacterium
ATGTTCTTGACATAAACCTAAATTTCCAAAATGAAATTAAATTATTAAGTGTAGTAATGCTTAAATATTCAGCTACTATTATTATAATTGAAATACTTACAATTGATAGTGAAACTAAAAACATTCGAGCTGATTTTTTATGAAATAGTATTTCATAAAGTTGAAAACAAAGGAAAACAGAAACAAACAGAACCCCTATCCATTCAGTAATACACATAAAAAACTGACTTAGAAAAAATAAATATTGAAATTTTATTTTTTTTGTTTTTTCAAATAAAAAATAAAATAACAAGCTACTTATCAAAAAAAATTGTACTAAAGTGTCAGCAAACCATACATTTTGCAAAAACCATAAATTACCTGCACTAAACACATAAACAATATAGGTGGCTGTTGCTGCCAAAAATCTTATTAAAAATATTCCTTCAACCATGTTTAACATCAACAAAAACAAAAATAGCGCACTTACAAAATGAAGAATTAAGTTTAAAATTTGAAGATTTGTAACATTGATTTTTGCATTTACTAATCTCAAAATTAAATAGGGCATTTGAAATGCAAATTGCGGATAACTTACATAGTAACCATTGCCGTTAGCATCACATACACCTTTTAATGACCCTAATTGTGTAATCCCTTTATCTCCATAATTTTGAAAATTTATTACGGGCTGGGCGTTAAAATAGTTTAAACTTTTACTATCCCAGATTTGTAAAGTAAGTAAAGTATGTGCTGTTAACCATTCATGATGATCACTTAACATTCTATCAAAATTTGATTGCCTGATTTTTACAGAGATGAAAAAAACTACAACCAAAAAAGATAGTATATAAAGTCGTTTCAAAATTTCATTGGTTTAATATTAAAACTCCTCTCCCTTATAATCATCACCACTATTACCACCGCCGCCGCCATGTGTACCTTCGGCTTCACTTGGTTTAGTTGATCCATTTCCTTTATAATTGGCACAGTCCATTTCAATAGTAAGTTCATGTTCAGGCTCAGGAAACGAAGCTTCATTATTTAATTTTAATGATTTATCGGCGTAAGCTTTTTTTAAAAAATTGCCTAAAATGGGTAAAGCTGCTGCTGCTCCTTGTCCGTAAGCCATATTATGAAAGTGCAGAAATGGGTCATCGCAACCTACCCAAACGCCACCTACCAATTGTGGTGTGATACCCATAAACCAAGCATCGGTATGGCCGTTGGTAGTGCCTGTTTTGCCACCCATAGCACATGTTACACCATAACTATTTAAACGCATGGCAGTGCCACGTTGCACTACACCTTGCAACATTTTGCTCATTACATAAGCTGTTTGATCGCTGATTACTTCAGTTTGCTGAGGCACAAAATCTTTAATTACATTACCATATTTATCTTCAATACGGGTAATATAAATTGGTTTTGATGCAAAGCCTTTATTAGCAAAAGTGCTGTATGCGCCCACCATTTCAAAAACTGAAATATCAGCAGTGCCTAAGCAAATACTAGGAAAAGGATCAATGTTTGAGGTAATACCCATTTTATGCGCCATTTCAACTACTGGTCTTGGGCCTATTTGTTTCATTAAATAGGCAGTGATACAATTAGTTGAACGTGCTAAGCCGGTCATTAATGTTTGGCTTCCGCCATACTTGCCATCCGAATTTTTAGGCGTCCAGTTATTATAGGCTGTAAATACTACAGGTTGGTTGGGTACTGCCATGCAGGGCGACCAACCGTTATCAATAGCTACTGTATAAACAAATGGTTTAAAGGTTGAGCCTATTTGCCTTTTGGTATTAATATTCACATGATCAAGCTGAAAATATTTATGGTTGATGCCGCCTACCCAAGCTTTTACTTCACCTGAAGTTGCATCCATCACCATAAAGCCAGTTTGCAAAAATAATCGATGATAGATAATTGAATCCCATGGGCTCATAATCGTATCACGTTCGCCAGCCCAGCTAAACACTTTCATTTTAATATGGCGCTGAAATTCATTTTTTATTTCGGCTTCAGTCATTCCTTCATCTTTATACATTCTATATCTGTCACTTGATTTAAGTGCTGCCATAAATTCTTTATCGTGTCCCTCAAAAGCCTCTTTATTTTTATATTGAGCAAAAAATAATTTTTGATGCTCAGATAAATGCTTATACACTGATTCTTCAGCATATTGTTGCATCTTGCTATTGATGGTGGTATATACTTTTAATCCATCTTTATACAAATCATAATAACTACCATCTGATTTTGGATTTTCTTTCATCCATTTTTGCAATTCTAACCTTAAATATTCTCTGAAATAGGGCGCTAAACCTTCATTATGAGTTGATTTATTGTATTGTAAATTAATGGGTTTAGCTTTTAGTTTTTCGTATTGTGCTTGTGTGATGTAATTGTATTTTACCATTTGTAGCATTACGGTGTTGCGGCGTATGGTGGCATAATCAAGGTGTGTTCGTGGGTTATATTTTGATGGTGATTTAAGCATGCCAATCAATACGGCTGCTTCTTCAATTTTTAATGAATCAACGGGTTTGCTAAAAAAAGTTTGTGCTGCGGTTTTAATGCCATAAGCGTTTTCACTAAACGGAACCGTGTTTAAATACAAACTTAAAATTTCAGTTTTAGTATAACGCCGTTCTAACTTTATAGCAATAATCCATTCACGTAATTTATTGAATGGTATTAACCATTTGCTGCCACGGGTATGAAATAAATTTTTGGCTAATTGCTGTGTAAGTGTGCTTGCGCCGCCATCTTTTCCTAGCCCGAATATGGCTCGTGAAATAGCTTTTACATCAATGCCGCTATGCTCTTCAAACCTAGCATCTTCAGTAGCTTTTAAAGCATTTTTTATATTATCATTTAATTCAGTTAAAGTAGCTGTTGTTCTATTTTCATCTAAATAATATCTACCTAAAGTAAATCCATCGCTGGCTATAACTTCAGTAGCTAAGGCACTTTTGGGGTTTTCAATTTCTTGCCAATCAGGCATTTTGCCAAACAAACCTACATTTACCAATAATATAATTAGTAAAAAAAGCCCTATGGCACCAGCATAGCTTATCCAAAAATATTTAATGTATTTTTTTGTATCTGAATTCATTTGAATGAAAATTGTGTAGCAAATGTAATTTTCTTTTTAATATGAAAGATTGATAGTAACTATAAGTATTTGATTTTATTTTTTCAATTTACTTAATTTATCCCCCGTATTTACTAATGCTACACCCACAAAAATTAAAATGGCTGAAATTATTTTTACGGTTGAAAATTTTTCATGCGTAAAACACAAACTTACAACGGCGGCTATTACAGGTTGCAGATAAATGTATATGCCCACAACTGATGATGAAGCATATTTTAATGCAATATTATTCAGTAAATAGGCTAAAAAAGTAGCTCCTAAAACTACAAAGGCTATTGCCCAATAAACTTGTGATGTAAAGCTACTCCAGTCAATTTGTGTGAATTGATAAAAACCTGTTGGCAACACAAATATAAAACCAATAGCAAAGGTGTAAAACACTACCGTGAAAGGATGGTACTTCTGCATTAAAGGCTTCACGATTACTAAATATAAAGCAAAGCAAATAGCATTTAATAAAATGCAACTATCGCCCAATATAGTATTGCTTCCGTTATTAATTTCTTTACCAAATAAAATGAGGCAAGCTGCACCACAAGCTCCTAAAATAATACCAATGGTTTTTAAAAAGCTAGGTGGTTCTTTAGCAATTAATCGAGATAGAATTAATACCAAAATGGGTGTAGCAATCATGATTAAAGCACCATGAATTGGTGTTGTATATTTTATGCCAATAAAAAATAAGGATTGATTAAGATATACGCCAAATAAGGCACACAGCAATATTTTGCCCCAATCTTTTCTTTCAATTTTTTCTTTAATAAATAATTTTTGAACCAAAAAAAATAAAACCGAACAGATACCTACCCTAAAAATAATAAAAGCTAATGGTTGAATATAAGATGGCATGATTGATTTAGCCACGGTAAAATTGATACCATAAATTAAGTTGACTAAAATAAGCGGAATATGTATTCGGAAAAGATTTTTCAAATGTGCCGCAAAGGTAAAAAGTAATAGCTTATTTAATACTATTTTCAAAAACTACCAATCACTAATTAGTAAAGCCTCAAAAAATACCATCTTAATGAATATAGTAAAATAAAGAAATATTTAAACTAAGTATTTACATTTGCAATCCATAATAAATAAATAATTAAGCAAAATAAAATGGCAACTACAGCAGACATCAGAAAAGGGTTATGTATCAATTTTAAAAACGATTTGTGGACGGTGATTGATTTTCAGCACCACAAACCAGGCAAAGGCGGCGCTTATATGCGTACTAAATTAAAAAGCATTACTTCAGGCAAATCATTAGATCATACTTTTAATAGTGGTGAACCTTTAGATGTTCAACAAATTACACGTCGCAAATTTCAGTTTACTTACAAGGATGATAGCGGTTATAATTTTATGGATAATGAAACTTTTGAGCAATTAACCATGCAAGAAGATGAAGTGGAAGGTTATCCGTTTTTAAAAGAAGGGCAAGAAGTTGAGGTGTGTATTCATGAAGATACTGAAAAAGCTTTATTTGCTGAAGTGCCAGCATTTGTAAACCTAATGATTACTTATGCTGAACCTGGTGAACGTGGTAATACTGCTACTAATGCATTGAAATCAGCTACATTAGAAACTGGTGCAACTATTAATGTACCTTTATTTGTTGATTCAGATATTTTAGTGAAAGTAGATACCCGAAATGGTACTTATGTTGAAAGAGTAAAGTAATTTCAACTATCAATAAATAAAATAGGTCGCAAAAT
>JBEANU010000178.1:0-3036 GCA_041165265.1 Bacteroidota bacterium
GATGTGTTAGGTCGTGTTATACTGAGGAACGAAGTAACTAATCAACTAATCAATAACTCATCAACTCAACAAATTCAATTAGATGTATCATCACTACCAAACGGCATTTATTTTATCAAAGCAACAGATATGAACGGCAATATGATGAATGGGAAGTTTGTGAAAGAATGATGCATAATACATAATACCGATTTCGTTTTCAATATAGTTCAAATTTCATTTCACTCATTTGTACTATTTTCAAACTGCATCGGCATTTAACACTTCACAACTCAAAACTGTCTTCGTACTATTTTGTTGTTGGAGTTGGTATAATACCAAATTGATTGAAATAAAAAATTATTCATTTTCGTATTACCTAATGAATAAAAAAAAACCGAAGCGCTAAGCACTTCGGTTTTTTTTAGGGTATTAAATTTCTGACAATTAATTTTTCTCAATACGCTTGCTGATTAATATTTTGTGATTAATATCTAGTAAAGATACAAAATACAATCCTTTAGGCAGATTCATAGCATTGATTGATACAACATCTTCATTGGCAATTTCTTGCTTATAAACCATTGATCCAATCAAGTTATAAAACTCAACTGATTTTACTTGGGTGTTATTATTTAATCTAACATTTAAGTTTGATTGAAATGGTGATGGAAAAAATTTAATTTCTGAAATTTTAGTTTCATTAATTCCATTCAAACAAGTAGTAACGGTAGCTTTTGTTCTATTAACAAGTGAATTTGTAGTACCAACTTTATTAATAGATGTTGAAATTACGCCATAACCAGCTACATTATTTGTTGAAATAGTCATTGAAATAGTTGCAGAATCATGAGCAGCTACAATAAACGTCATTTTATTAACTGAACTGGCATAACAACCGTTATTATCACAGGTTGAAACTGTCCAGGCTGAAGGCCATCCAGCCTCAAAAGAGCGGCTCCAACTTAAAGTATCGGCTGTATTTGATGTGTTGTAAACTTTAAAAGCACCATGAACTGAAGTAGTACACAAATTGCCAGTAACGGTTTCAACTGAATCACTTAAATTAAACTGAGCTTGAGCTCCAATACAATAGCTAATTGCAACTAAAAAAGTAAGGAATATTTTTTTCATACATATTTTTTTTCAAATGTAAATCACTTTAATAAATAAAACAAAAAAAGCATAACAAATTTGTTATGCTTTTTTTGAGAAAGATAATATGAAGATGATTAGTCTTTAATGAATTTAGTAGTATAAACTCCTTTTGAAGTTTTAACTGTGATAAAATAAGTACCACTTACCAAACTAGCAACATTAATAGTATTTGAGCTAGTAGCGTTTTTAGATAAAGTTCCAATATTTTCAGTAGCAACTACTTGGCCTAATAAATTAGAGATAGAATAAGTTACGTTATCAGTAATATTCATATCAATATCCAAACGTAAATTGTTTACAACTGGGTTAGGATAAATTCTAACTGTAAATTCATTATTTGAAATAACAGAATTTACACCATTAGGAGCTTTAACCCAATCAATTGATTTTGAATTATGAACTTGACCTGAAAGGTTATTTACCACCATGGCTACTAATCTTAATTTAGTGCTATCAACAGTTGCTGGAATAGTATAAGTAAATGTTTTGCTGTATGATGTACCGTGTGTGATAGTTGCAGGTAATGAACCTACTGTACCACCAAAACTATTACCATCAATTGAACGAGCTACAAAATCATATTTCATTTTAGCAGCAGGAACCGGATTGGCTTCATTATCCCAATTTAATCCTGCACCTGATAAATTTGGAGCAGCTGCACCTGAGTAATAGTTAGTTTGATCATAAGCTGAAGTAGTTCCTTTAACACCATCTTCAGTAACTACAAAGGCTAATCTATAACCATGAGTAGCATCAGCATCAATTGCAAAATTTGCTGAAACATTTGCTGTAATTACATTGCCTGATAATGAAGCTGTCATTGTTAAATCAGCCGTTGCAAAATCTGAACTATGTTTAGGTAATTCAGTAAACATTTGGCTTGGGTCAATTTCAGTAGCTCTATCAATCATTACTGAAGGATAACCGCCTACCAATGCGCTAATTCCTGCATCATAATTTGCTACTTGCATAGGGTCAGTATTACTATTATGAACTGCAACATAAGCTAAATTTTTATTTGCATGATGCACTGAATCCATAAATACTGCACCACGTGGGCACCAACCGCACCAGGTACCTGTTCCTTCTTCAAATAAAGTTGAACGTACTGGTGTAAATGAAGCGCCACCATACTCTGAAGTTAATGAATCGTTAGTAGGGTTAGCATCACCTGATAACTCAACCCAAATTTTTATTGGATGCATACCTACTGTTGGCATAGTGTACGTAACATTAAATACGCTTGATTGATAAGGAGCAATAGCTGTTGCAGGTACTTGAGGTAATAAAGTTGTAGTTAATCCATCATAAATATTAATATCATAATTTGTAATACTTGCTGAACCTTCGTTACGAATCAAACCAACAATATCAATTGTATTACCTACTGTATTAAATGAATTGTAATCACCTTTTGATGGAGTAGTAAATCTGAAATTTAAATCATTAGTTGGTAAAACCTTAATTTCAAAATTGTTAATTTCTAATAATTCTTTATCATTGCTATTGTTGATGATAGCAATATAAATTGTGCTACCAACATAGCTGCTTAAATCAATAGCATGTTTGGTCCAAAAATTATTTTCAGCACTTACAGTTAAAACTGCTGCTGAAGTAAAATCAGTTAATGGATTTGCGCCAGTAGTTGAAATTTTAACCATAAAGCCATCTGCAAATTGTGAACTTGTAGCAGCAGCATCAAATACTAACCATGAATTAGCAACAATACCTGTAATGGCTGGTGTAATTACCCAATCATTAGATGCACCAGCAGGTGAATACCATGATGTACTGAATAAAATACCATCAGTTGATGTAGTACCTTTGTATGATACCCATGCATTTGTGCCAAAATTTAATGCACTTATATTTGTTGCAGTAGTTAACATGTCGCCGTTG
>JBEANU010000179.1:0-4258 GCA_041165265.1 Bacteroidota bacterium
TATTTAAGAACAAAGTAGTTGTTTAATAGTGCCTGTAGTGTTATTTATATTGTTATATTTTTTTTAATGATTAAGGGTTGAAAATAAATTATTAAAGTGCAATTTTAATAAAATTATTGCGCAAGATAATCTAAAAAAGTAGTTGTTGGTACATTTATATGCTTTTTCAATAAATAATTATTATACTTTTTTTCAGAAAATAAATGGTAAATCAAAAATATTAATCTATCTTCGCCCACTATTTTTTCTCCAACAACAATTTATGGCAATAAAACGAGATATCAAACCAAGAAGTAATTTTAGTAAAATTACTATCACCCTTGCTTCGCCTGATTCAATTTTAGAAAAATCACATGGCGAAATATTAAAGCCCGAAACCATTAACTATCGTACTTACAAGCCAGAACGTGATGGATTGTTTTGTGAAAGAATTTTTGGACCGGTAAAAGATTATGAATGTTTTTGCGGTAAGTACAAGCGTATCCGTTACAAAGGTATTGTTTGTGACCGTTGTGGTGTTGAAGTAACCGAAAAGAAGGTACGTAGAGAGCGTATGGGGCATATTAAATTAGTAGTTCCAGTAGTTCATATTTGGTATTTCAAATCACTACCCAATAAAATTGGGTATTTGTTAGGCATGTCGTCTAAAAAATTGGAAACGATTGTGTACTATGAAAGATTTGTTGTAATCAATGCTGGTGTTAAAGCCGCTGATGGTGTACAACGGATGGATTTATTTACTGAAGAAGAATATCTAGATATTTTAGAAAAATTACCAAAAGAGCAACAATTTTTAGATGAAAATCATCCTGATAAATTTGTTGCTAAAATGGGCGGTGACGCTTTAGTTCACCTATTAAGCACTATTAATTTAGATGATTTAAGTGCTGAATTACGCCATCAAGCAGCTAATGAAACATCTCAACAGCGTAAAGCCGAAGCCTTAAAACGCTTAACGGTTGTTGAAGCTTTTAGAGATGCCAATCAACGATACGAAAATAATCCAGCATGGATGTGTGTTCAATATTTACCTGTTGTACCACCTGAATTACGTCCGTTGGTTCCATTAGATGGTGGCAGATTTGCATCATCTGATTTAAATGATTTATACCGTCGTGTAATTATTAGGAACAATCGTTTAAAGCGTTTAATTGAAATCAAAGCGCCAGATGTAATTTTACGTAATGAAAAACGTATGTTGCAGGAAGCCATTGATTCATTGTTTGATAACTCACGTAAATCAAATGCTGTAAAAGCTGAAGGCGGTAGAGCATTAAAATCATTGAGTGATGTATTAAAAGGTAAACAAGGTCGTTTCCGTCAGAACTTATTAGGTAAACGTGTTGACTATTCTGGTCGTTCGGTTATTGTAGTAGGCCCTGAATTAAAATTGCATGAGTGTGGTTTGCCAAAAGATATGGCTGCCGAGTTATTCAAACCATTTATTATTCGTAAATTATTAGAAAGAGGAATTGTAAAAACAGTAAAATCTGCTAAAAAATTAGTGGATAGAAAAGAAGCGGTGGTTTGGGATATTTTAGAAAATATTTTGAAAGGGCATCCTATCATGTTGAATCGTGCCCCTACATTACATAGATTATCTATTCAAGCATTCCAACCAAGATTAGTGGAAGGAAAGGCGATAAGATTACATCCATTAGTTTGTACGGCATTCAACGCCGATTTTGACGGTGATCAAATGGCTGTTCACGTTCCATTAAGTAATGCTGCAATTTTGGAGGCTCAATTATTAATGTTGGGTTCACATAATATCCTTAATCCGCAAAACGGTTCGCCTATTACACTTCCTTCGCAGGACATGGTATTGGGATTATATTATATCTCAAAAGGCAAAAAAACCATTGGTAACGAAATTGTGAAAGGAGAAGGTGGTATTTTCTATAGTGCTGAGGAAGTAATTATTGCCCATAATGAGGGTAAGGCTGATTTGCATGCATGGATTAAAGTAAAAGCAACTATTAAAGAGAACGGTGAATTGGTGCATAAGTTAATTGAAACTACTGTTGGTAGGGTCATATTTAATCAATTTGTACCTAAAGAAAACGGATATGTAAATGCATTATTAACTAAAAAAGCATTACGTGATATTATTGGTGGCATTATCAAAGCTACCGATATTCCACGTACAGCTAAATTCTTAGATGATATTAAGGAATTAGGATTCCGTATGGCGTTTCGTGGTGGTTTATCATTTAATATTGAAGATATTAAAGTGCCATCTATTAAAACTGCATTGATTGCAAAAGCGCAAGATGAAGTAGATGAGGTTTGGGGCAATTACAATATGGGTTTAATTACTAATAACGAGCGTTATAATCAGGTAATTGATATTTGGAGCCGTGTAAATATGCAATTAACTGAAACTTTGATTAAAGAATTATCAAGCGATAAGCAAGGTTTCAACTCGGTGTATATGATGTTGGATTCAGGTGCTCGTGGTAGTAAAGAACAGATTCGTCAGTTAGGTGCAATCAGGGGATTAATGCAAAAGCCTCGTAAATCAGGCTCAACTGGTGGTGAGGTAATTGAAAACCCAATCTTGAAAAACTTGAAAGAAGGTTTATCGGTATTGGAATACTTTATCTCAACGCATGGTGCTCGTAAAGGTTTGGCTGATACGGCTTTAAAAACGGCGGATGCAGGTTACTTAACTCGTCGTTTGGTGGATGTGGCTCAAGATGTGGTAATTAACGAAGTAGATTGTGGTACATTACGTGGAATTTATACAACAGCATTAAAAGAAAATGAAGATATTGTTGAACCATTGTATGATAGAATTGTAGGTAGAACAAGTTTGCATGATGTGTTTGATAATGATAATAATTTATTAGCAAGTTCAGGGCAAGAAATTACAGATAATATAGCTCATGCAATTGATGATAGTGGTATTGATGGAATTGAAATTCGCTCGGTATTAACTTGCGAAGCAAAACAAGGTTGTTGCGCCGCTTGTTACGGTCGTAATTTAGCAACAGGAAGAATGGCTGAACGTGGTGATGCTGTAGGTATTATTGCAGCACAATCAATTGGTGAACCGGGTACTCAGTTAACGTTACGTACCTTCCATCAAGGTGGTGCGGCAGGTAACATTTCATCTGAAAGCCAATTAATTGCTAAATTTGAAGGTACTATTGCATTTGATAGTGTAAGATTAGTAAGTCATATTAATGAAGAAGGTGACAAACAACAAATTGTAATTAGCCGTAGTGGTGAAATGAAAATTATGGATGGTGATAAAATGTTGATTTCAAACATTTTACCTTATGGGTCAGTTCTTAGTGTGAAAGAAGGTGGTAAAGTGAAGAAGGGCGATTTGATTTGTAAATGGGATCCGTTCAATGCAGTTATCGTTTCAGAATATACTGGTAAGATTAAGTTTGATGGTATTATTGAAGGTATTACCTTCCGTGAAGAAATGGATGAACAAACTGGTCATGCTGAAAAAGTTATTATTGAAACCAGAGATAAAACCAAAATACCTACCATTATAATTTTAGCTAAAGGACACGATGCTAAAAACTATAACATACCGGTAGGAGCGCATATTGCTGTTGAAGATGGCGAAGAAATTAAAGCAGGTCAAGTTATTGTAAAAATTCCTCGTTCAATGGGTAAAACCAAAGATATTACGGGTGGTTTACCACGAGTAACTGAATTGTTTGAAGCTCGTAATCCATCTAATCCGGCTGTTGTTTCTGAAATTGATGGCGTTGTAACTTTAGGTGGTATTAAACGTGGTAATCGTGAAGTTTCAATTGAATCAAAAGATGGTGAAATTAAAAAGTATATGGTGCCATTAACCAAACATATTTTGGTACAAGATGGTGACTTTATCAAAGCTTGTTCGCCATTAAGTGATGGTTCAATTGCTCCGCAAGATATTTTAGCTATTCAAGGGCCTTACGCCGTTCAAGCTTATATTGTAAATGAAATTCAAGAAGTTTACCGTTTGCAAGGTGTAAAAATCAATGATAAACACATTGAAACTATTTGCCGACAAATGATGCGTAAAGTAATTATTGAAGATTCAGGTCATACTACTTTCTTAGAAGGTGAAGCAGTTGATAGACTTGAATTTATTGAAGAAAACGATAAGTTGATGGAATTGAAAGTGGTAACTGAAGCAGGCGATAGTAAAATATTAAAAGCTGGTCAATTAGTGCATATTCGTCAGATACGGGATGAAAACTCATCATTAAAACGAAATGATAAAACTACCGTTCAATACGAAGATGCA
>JBEANU010000180.1:0-4236 GCA_041165265.1 Bacteroidota bacterium
ATAAATGTGGGTTTAAAAATACGTTAAAGTTTTAATAACACGATGAAATATAACAACCATATAGTGTTATAAAATTAAACATTAATTTACTGCACCAATTTCGTATCAAATGAAAAGTTGATACTATTTTTTTAAAAAAAGCGATGCATTTTTTTGTTCCTATTCCATTTTAATTTTCCGTTTTAATACTGATTAATACAGCATTTGAATAGTTTAAATCAAAATACAAGTTTGTTACCACATCAATCAATGCTGCAAACTTGCTCAAGCACAAATTCACTTTGATATCGAACAAAATAATGGCTATTACTATTGTGGTTAAAGCAATAATAAATCAAAATAGGTTTAGTTACGTAGTAAAATGAGATGGTTTACTATTGATATAGGGCTTGTGGTGCCTATATCTTTACATCATCAATAACAAAAAAGAAAATACTAATTCAACCACCATCAAAACACACACACATTATGAAACATTTAATTATCATCACAGTAGCATTTATAGTATTTACCTCTTGCAAAAAAGAAGTAACTTATGATTATATGATTTACAATAATTCAACAACAGGCAACGTGCAAATGAAAGTTCAAACTGTTGATTTAAAAGGCGATGCCATTGTATCATTTGATATTCAACGCAAAATGGGTATGAGCATTTTTACCGAAAAAGTAGCTGATGAATCGTTACATAATAAAGAAATGGGAAATGATATCAGCGTAATTAATAAAATACTTTTACAAAAAGATGGCAAATCGGTTTCAATTGATCCTAAAAAAGTTTCCTACTGGAAATTTCAAAAACTTTCATCAACACATGGCATTTACTCTTTGTATTTAACTGATGAATCATTTAAAGAAGTAGCAGCGGCAGAATAATTACAATAAATTTTCAATAGCTAAATCAATATTTGGGTGAAGGAATTTAAATCCTTCGCCCATTATTTTTTTAGGCATCACCCATCTACTTGCCACAATTAAATCAGCATCAGTTCCAATTATTAAAGCACCTAACTGTAGCATCCATAATGGGGTTGGTAATGCTACTATTTTTTTCATTTTATGTTGCAATGTTTTCATAAAAATTGCATTAGTAATGGGTTGGGGTGTACAAATGTTATAAGCACCGCTTGATGTATTACTATCTAGTAAAAATTGAATTATTCGGCAAAAATCTAATTCGCCAATCCAGCTTACATACTGCTTTCCGGAGCCTTGATAGCCTCCTAAACCAAATTGAGTTAAAGTTTTTAATCGAGTAAATGCGCCATCATTTTTACCTAAAACAATTGAAATACGTAAAGCAATTTTTCGGGTTTGTGGTGTTGTAAATGCATTAAAACATTGCTCCCATTTTAAGGCTACATCAGTTCCAAAATCTGTGTTAAAATCAGTATCATCTTCAGTATTAAATTTTGTGGATGAATATTTATAAATAGTTGCTGATGAAGCATTCATCCATACTTGTGGCGCTTGCTGACATTTTAAAATAGCATTGCCAATAAGTGATGTGGTAACAATTCGGGATTGTAAAATTTCATGTTTGTTGTTATCCGTCAATCTACAATTTACACTTTTGCCACACAAATTAATTACTGCAAATGCGCCTTCAAGGTGCTTGCACCATTCACCTTCTGTTTCACCATCCCATACTACAACTTGGGCATTTTTACGATTTAATGAAAATATTTTTCGGCTTAATATGATGAATTCATATTCGGAGTTTTCAAAAAAATCAATGATAGCATTTCCTAAAAAACCATTACCGCCTGCAATTAGTATTTTTTTCATCACTTTAAATTATAGGTATATAACCCATTACAGCTAAAATAGTTCAAGTATTAAAAATTGGATTAAGGAATTATTGGTTAATACTAAATTGATTTGACTAAAGAAATATTTACTTTAGTATTACTCAATTTTAAAATCAAATAATTTTTGATTTTCCAAAAAACCTTCTAACCTATCACCTATTTTCACAGCACCTACACCGCTTGGAGTGCCTGTAAAAATTAAATCGCCTTGTTGTAAAGTAAAAAATTGTGAGAGATAATGAATGATAAAATCAAAATTAAAAATCACATTTGATGAGTTACCATTTTGTTGCTGATTGCCATTTAACAATAAATGAAATTGAAGATTTTGCAAATCGGTAAAATTTGAAACTTGCATAAAATCACCAACTACGGCTGAATGATCAAATGCTTTTGCAATTTCCCAAGGCAAGCCTTTAGTTTTGCATTCATCTTGTAAATCACGGGCTGTAAAATCAATACCAACGGTAATTTCACTAATATATCTGTGTGCAAATTGTTGCTCAATAGCTTTTCCGTTTTTACCTATTTTCAAAACAATTTCTAATTCATGATGAATATTATTTGAAAACGATGGCAGAAAAAAACTTTTATTTTCTTTTAATAATGCGGTGTGTGGCTTCATGAATACCACAGGTTGGGTTGGTACTGCATTATTTAACTCTTTAGCATGTTCAGTATAATTTCTACCAATACAAAATATTTTACTCATTGTTTTTTTATTTAGTTTATAAAGATTTTACCCGGATTCATGATTCCATTAGGATCAAAAACTTGTTTAATTTTTTTCATTAATTGCATTTGTGTATCATCAAAAAAAACATCCATATATTCTTTTTGAACCAAGCCAATACCATGTTCACCACTTAAAGTGCCGCCTAACAATTTTACCTCTTCAAACAATTCACGAATGGCAATTGGCAACATATCATTCCATAATTCATCTTGCATATTTTCTTTTAAAATATTCACATGCAAATTTCCATCACCGGCATGCCCATAACAAACACTTTTAAAATTATATTTTTTTCCAATATTTTTTACTGCTTGCAAAAGCTTTGGCAAAGCGGCTCGTGGCACAACAGTATCTTCTTCTTTGTATATTGAATTTGATTTTACTGCCTCAGCTACTCCTCTTCTTAATCGCCACAAATCATTTTTTTGTTGCTCACTTTCAGCAAATAATATTTCATCGCAACCCATATTGGTTAATACCTCTGTAATTTTTTCACATTCATTCATTAGCACATCAACATGAAATCCATCCACCTCAATTAATAAATGGGCTTGTGTATTGTCACTAATTTCAATATTAATATGTTCTAAATATTTCAACCCAAAATCAATTGCATCTCGTTCCATAAACTCCATAGCACTTGGTGTAATGCCAGCTTGAAAAATTTTTGCAACTGCTTCGCAAGCCTTTTCAGCTAAAGGAAACGGAGCTAACAATAACAATGTGTGAGTAGGATGCGGAATTAATTTTAATACAATTTGGGTAACTATGCCAAGTGTGCCTTCACTGCCTACAATTAACTGTGTTACATTAAAACCAGTTGCATTTTTTAATACGTTGGCACCCGTCCATATTATTTCACCTGTTGGTAAAACCATTTGCAAATTCAACACATAATCTTTCACAACGCCATATTTAACAGCTTTGGGGCCGCCGCTATTTTCGGCAATATTACCACCAATAAAACAACTGCCTTTGCTTGCAGGGTCAGGCGGATAGAATAATCCTTTTTCTTTTACAGCATTTTGTAATACTTCAGTAATCACACCAGGCTGAACAATTACTTGCAAATTTTGCTCATCAATATGAAGTATTGAATTAAAATATTTCATACTAATGCAAACACCACCATAAATGGGCAAAGCACCTCCACTCAAGCCTGTACCTGCTCCACGTGGGGTGATGGCAATATTATTTTGATTACAATATTTTAAAATTTCACTGATTTGAAATTCAGTAGTGGGCAACAAAACTACATCAGGCGGAAAGCATAAATTTTCGGTTTCATCGCTACCAAATTCAATTAATTTTTCAGGAAGTACAATTACATTTTTTTCACCACAAATATTTGTAAAAAATAAAATGTCAGTTTGATTAATTTGATGAAATGGTACCATAATTTTTGGCTGAATAGATGAGCATTTTTAATGCGTAAATGTACTACAACCTAATTTGTACAGCAAATTCAATGATATGATTATGTATCATTTATTCAAAAAATAAAATTGGAATTTTTGTATTTATGGCTGTTTTCTAAATAGTCGTCCCTCAAAAAGTCATTTGGCACCAAATTGCCATCAAAACAAAAATTTAGAAAATCAAGAATCGATTTTGTGCGGTGGCTTTGTGTTAGCGAAATCGAATTTCGTTAGTTCCTTGTAATTCAAATCCAATAGGCATTTCAAGAGA
>JBEANU010000181.1:0-4161 GCA_041165265.1 Bacteroidota bacterium
GTTTGCCAGGCGCTATGGGCACAGCTTGGAGCGATTATGATAAAGATGGTGATTTAGATTTATTTGTTTCATGCCATACCAATCGTAAAAGTTATTTATTTAAAAATAGTACACAATCAAAAAATAAAGGTTGGGGTTGTATCAAATTTGTAGGTACAAAATCAAACAAAGCAGCTATTGGTTGCAGAATTAAAGTGAAGGCAAGTGGTATTTGGCAAACACGTCAAATTACTGCTCAAGAGGGCATTGGTGGTCAAAGTTCATTACGACAATTTTTTGGTTTGAATGCTGCTACTAAAATGGATTCTATCATTGTGTATTGGCCATCAGGCTATGTGCAAACGGTTACTAATTTAAGTGCAAAACAAAATTATACCATCATTGAACCAGCAGGAAATACAGTAACAGGTATTGCTTATAACGATGCCAATAACAATTGCACGAAAGATGCTGGTGAAAATTTAATTGCTAATCAAACATTCACCATCACACCGGGCAACATTAAAGTAACTACAGATGATAACGGTGCTTATTCAGTATATATGAAATCAGGTGCTTACACCATTGCACATAATGCCACAGCAATTTATACTAAATCAACTTGTATGAATGGTTATGGATTTACAATTTCAGGAACTAATCAAACATTTAATTTGCGCAACTATGCATTAACTGCTTTGCAAAATAAACCTGATTTAAAAGTATATGCATCTACCACTGCTTTACGCAGAGGATTTAAAAACAAGTACTATTTCAAAATCAGCAATAACGGCTCAATTGCGGCTACCAATGTTACATTTGATGTAATCATTCCTACTGAAATTATTGTAAAATCGGCTGATGTAAATTGGTCAAGTGTTACCAATGTAACAGGAGGTAAAAAATATTCATGGACAATTTCATCTATAGGAATTAATCAACATCAATATATTACATTGAATGATTCAGTTAATTTATTGTCAAACCTTGATGATTCAATGGATGTGTTTGCAGAAGCACGTTTAGCAAGTAACAATGATGCAAATGATGCTGATAATTCTGTTCATGATATCAATAAAATTGTTGGTTCAATTGACCCTAATGATTTAATGGCGTACCCAACAGGAACTGGTGAAAACCATATCATACAAGCTGCACAAGCTATCACGTATAAAGTTCGATTCCAAAATGTGGGTAATATATCAGCCGAATTTGTACGAATTGAATTGCCATTAAATGAAAATTTAGAGGCGAATAGTATCCGAAATATTTCATCATCACATTCCTATCAAATAAGCACAACTGAAAAAATGTTAGTGTTTACTTTTGATAAAATAAATTTACCTGATTCAGGCGCTAACATGGCTAACAGTAATGGTTTTGTACAATTTACAATCAATCCAATTGATAATGTAACACCTGGTGCTATTATCAATCAAAAAGCCGAAATCACCTTTGATTACAATGAACCGATGATAACTAATGAAGTGTTTCATACCATATTTACTGAAGAAGTAAAATCGGAGCCAGAAATTTTTGGAGATATTTCTATCTATCCAAATCCAACAAATGGTGTAGTTGTATTACATGCATTAGCAAAAGATATTACTACTGAAGCTCCAATGTTAAAACATGTATTAGTGATGGATTATACGGGTGTAATTTTGATAAGTAAACAGTTTAGTGATGTATCAAATATTAGTTTTGATTTTAGCAAATTAGCAAACGGAACTTATTTAATCAAAGCCACTGATTCATTAGGGAAATTATACACTGGTCAGGTAGTAATTACAAAATAAGTATAAAATATTTCGAACCCAATCAGAACAAACACAAAAAAGGTTGCCACAAGTTGGCAACCTTTTCTTTTTTAATGTAGATAATAATTTATCAAAAAGCCTTATTGAATCACTCCTAATTCTTTTCCAACTTTTGTAAAAGCTGCAATTGCTTTATCTAAATGATGTGTATCATGCGCTGCACTTAATTGAACCCTAATACGGGCTTTACCTTTAGCAACCACAGGGTAGAAAAATCCGATTACATAAATTCCTTCTTCTAATAATTTTGCTGCAAATTGTTGTGCTAAAACAGCTTCGTACAACATGATAGGAACAATAGGATGTTCACCAGGTTTTATATCAAAACCTGCATCAGTCATGGCTTTACGAAAGTATTGGGCATTATTCCAAAGTTTATCACGTAATTCAGTTGAGCTACTCAACATATCAATCACTGCAATTGAGGCGCCTACAATGGATGGGGCTAATGTGTTTGAAAATAAATAAGGACGGCTGCGTTGGCGTAGCATATCAATAATTTCTTTTCTGCCTGAAGTAAATCCACCTAAAGCACCACCTAAGGCTTTACCTAAGGTGCCTGTAATAATATCAACTCTGCCCATCGCATTTCTATATTCATGAGTGCCTCTGCCAGTTTTGCCCATAAATCCACTTGCATGGCATTCATCCATCATTACAATAGCATCATATTTATCCGCTAAATCACATATTTTATCAATGTGTGCAATTGAGCCATCCATGCTAAATACGCCATCTGTAACAATAATCCGATTTCGGCAATGAGCTGCTGCTTGCAGTTGGGTTTCTAAATCAGCCATATCATTATTCAAATATCTAAAGCGTTGAGCTTTGCAAAGCCTAACTCCATCAATAATTGACGCATGATTTAATTCATCGCTAATAATAGCATCTTGTTCATTAAATAAAGGCTCAAACACACCACCATTAGCATCAAAGGCTGCTGCATAAAGTATAGTATCTTCGGTGCCTAAAAAATCAGCTATTTTTTTCTCTAATGTTTTGTGTAAATCTTGCGTACCACAAATAAACCGAACACTGCTCATTCCATAACCATGCGTATCAATAGCATGTTTAGCTGCTTCAATAGTTTTTGGGTGTGATGATAAACCTAAATAATTATTGGCACAAAAATTAATTACAGTTTTTTCGTTTACAATAATTTCAGCACCTTGCGGTGATGTGATTATACGTTCATTTTTATACAATCCGCTTTCCTTAATTTCCAACAATTCGGTTTGTAATCGGGTTTGAATATTTTTATACATATTAAATTTATTTATGGCGAAGATAATTTATGCCCGAATAAATTATAGCTTTCAAGTTAATGAATTTATTGGCTACATTATTTTTAATAGAATAAATTGTATAGCAATAAAATTGATTTGTACATTTGCATCGCTTTTGAAAAAAGGCTCCGTAGTTCAATGGATTAGAATATCAGATTTCGGCTCTGATGATAGGGGTTCGAATCCCTTCGGGGTCACACGATGGGATTGAAGAGAGAAAATCTTTTCAGTCCCATTTTTATTGAAAATACTTTTCACTTTTATTTTTTAAAGTACATTGTTGGCTCGTTATAAGGCCTAACCTAAAGCGTTTTGCAATTTGAGCTTCACAACAATGCTAAAAATTTTAGCACAATTAAATTTTAATTGTAAACGTTACTACAAGAATACTTATTGATTTATGTTGAAAAAATATTTGAACCAAGTATGATACAGAAACAAAAAAGGGATTTTTGATAATTTATATCAAAAATCCCTTTAACTGCGGTGTGGACGGGACTCGAACCCGCGACCTCCGCCGTGACAGGGCGGCATTCTAACCAACTGAACTACCACACCTCATTTTGATTTACATCAAAATTTGGGACTGCAAAAGTAGAAACTTTTTTTAATTTACAAATTATTTAGTGAAAAATAAATTTCATTCGTAAATTTGGCTCATTCAAAATATAAATAATTATGACTTTTTTAGATTTCGAAAGACCGATTGAAGAGCTATACAAACAAATAGATAAAACAAAAGAAATTGCAGAGAAGACCAAAGTAAATATGGATTCAACTGTAAAAGAATTAGAAGAAAAAATTGTAGCTCTTCGAACTAAAATATATAGTGAGCTTACGCCTTGGCAAAGAGTTCAATTGAGCCGTCATCCTGAAAGACCATATACTCTTTTTTACATTGAACAAATATGTGATTCATTTATTGAATTGCATGGTGATAGAAATGTGAAAGATGATAAGGCCATGATTGGTGGTTTGGGAATGATTGATGGGCAAAGTGTAATGATTATTGGTCAACAGAAAGGAATAAATACTAAACAGCGTCAGTATAGAAATTTTGGAATGGCAAATCC
>JBEANU010000182.1:0-15360 GCA_041165265.1 Bacteroidota bacterium
TTATTAATTCTGATTTTAATGCATTAAAACTTTTAGCAAAAGGATAGTATAAATTTTGCCATGAATAGATTGCTTCATCGGTTGAAAGTTGTTGTTTGCCATTTATTAAAACCAACTCCAAATATGAATTTTTGCCATTTGCTTTTTCAAGCGGAATTGCAAAAAAATAACTTAAAATTTTTTTGAAAAACAATATCATTTTAATGTTTTTAAAGGCTGCAATAAATGTTCAAGTCCATTTATCTTGATTTCAAAAATGGCTTGTAATAGCATACCCATTTCACCATTGGGGAAACCTTTTCTATTAAACCATTCTAAATAATTAACGGGTAAATCACACAAAAACCATCCTTTATGTTTGCCAAAAGGCATTTTTGTTTGTACCAATTTTAATAATAAATCAGGTGTTGGTAGTTGTAGTTCGGTCATTATTCATCATCGTTATAAAAATCAATGAGGGCACCAAAATAATATTCATCCCAACCATCACAAATGTCAATAAAATCCTCATCCGGAATATTAATGTGTGTAAGTTCAACTGATGTACCTTTTTTATGCGGATGCAATTTGATGGTTACAATTGATAATGCTTCTTGTTCACCAAAATACCACTCTTGAACAATTTTTTTATTCAGTTCAAATTCAATATTTCTACCAACTATGTTACCATCCCATAATGAAAACTCTGATTCAGGTTCGGTACTCATTTCGGCTAAATCGCCACTCCATAATTGAATAGTGGCAGGATTTGTAAGTGCCAAATAAACATCTTCAGGGGGTGCAGTAATTTCATAGTATTTTTTATATTCCTTCATAATTTTTAATAAATATAGCGCTAAAGTACATCAAAGTTTTTGATACGAAAAAGAAAGAATAAAGCGGCTTTTTAGTTTGTTAATTCATTTTTGGATTGTTACATTTGCAACTCTAAAAAAAAAGAAAAAGTATGCCTCCAATAAAATTCAGCCAAGACACCTACCTATACTGGTATGAGTTGATGCAGCGTATGAGAAAATTTGAGGAAAAAGCTGGTCAATTATACGGGATGCAAAAAATTAGAGGTTTTTGTCATTTGTATATTGGGCAGGAAGCCGTAGCCGCAGGTATTATGAGTGCAATTAGGCCTGATGATGCAATTATTACAGCCTATCGTGATCATGGTTTGGCACTGGCAAAAGGAATTACGGCTAATGCTTGCATGGCCGAGCTATATGGTAAAGCAACTGGATGCAGTAAGGGCAAAGGTGGTAGTATGCACTTTTTTTCAGCCGAACATAAATTTTTTGGTGGTCATGGTATTGTAGGCGCTCAAATAGGCACAGGTGCAGGTATTGCATTTGCTGAAAAATATAACGGAACGGATAATGTATGCATTACCATGTTTGGTGATGGTGCTGCCCGTCAGGGTATTTTACATGAAGCCTTTAATTTAGCCATGTTGTGGAAGTTACCTGTAATATTTATTTGTGAAAATAATGAATACGCCATGGGAACCTCAGTTGAACGTACAAGTAATGTGCATGATATTGTAAAATTAGGTTTAGCGTATGATATGCCATCAGCTCAAGTAAACGGAATGAACCCTGAAGATGTACATGAAGCAATTGAGCAAGCTGTGGATAGAGGAAGAAGAGGTGATGGACCTACTTTTTTAGAAATTAAAACCTATCGCTATAAAGGTCACTCAATGAGTGATCCTGCCAAGTATAGAAGTAAAGAAGAGGTGGAAGAATACAAATTAAAAGACCCAATTGAACAAATTAGAAAGGCAATATTAGAACGTAATTATGCTACTGAATTACAATTAGATGAAATTGATAATGGAATTAAATTAGAAGTAGATGAATGTGTAAAATTTGCCGAAGAATCACCATTTCCGGATGATGATGAATTATTAAAGGATATTTATGCTCAAAGCGATTATCCATTTATCATGAATTAAAATTAAACAAAAAAAATAACCAACTTATTAAAATGGCTGACAATCAAGAAAAAGAAATTACCAATGTTGAAGCAAGTGTATTAAATACTTATTCAAAAGCTGAACATTATATTATGAACAATAAACAAACTGTAACTTATATTGGTACAGGTGTTTTGGTTTTAGTATTAGGTGTTATTGGATTTATGTATTGGAAAAGTAATCGTGAAAAAGATGCTCAATCAAAAATGTATCAAGCACAATTATGGTTTGAGGCTGATTCATTCAAATTAGCCATGAATGGTGATGCTGCACATTATGGATTCAAAAAAATTAAAGATAAATACAGCATGACCAAAGCTGCTAATTTATGTAACTATTATTTAGGCGTTTGCTATTTACGAACTGGTGATGCAAAGCAAGCTTTAGCATTATTAAAAGATTTTAGTACCAAAGAAGAAATGACTCAAGGGCAAGCCTACAGCATGATGGGTGATGCATATGCTGAAACTAATGATATGAAATCAGCTATTGAATATTATAATAAAGCATCTGAAACGGTTGATAATGATTTATTCACACCATTTTATTTATTAAAAGCTGGTATGGCTATGGAACATGAGAAAAATTTTAAAGATGCTAAACAAGCTTATCAAAAAATTAAAGATAACTATCCATCATCACAAGCTGGCAGAATGGCTGAAGCTTACATGGCACGATGCGAAGCTCAGTTATAAAAAAATAATGCTCATAAAAAAAGCGAAATCAAATTTTGGTTTCGCTTTTTTTATGCACTTTTGGTATTAAAATCTTGAAAGATTGTTTTGTAATTTTTAACTTGAAAATTCGTTAATAAAAGCACTTATCCGAAATATATTTACCATATTATTATTAATGATTGTTGCTTGGGCAAATGCACAAAGCAAAACTTTGTATCGCAATATTAAATTGATTAATCAGCATCAAAAAATTAAGTTTGATTCATTGCCGATAGTTGCAAATAGTATTCAAATTTTTGATATGCATCATCAACAAATGGCTGATTCATTGTTTGAAATTGATTTGATATCATCGCATATTTCATTTCATCCAAAAATAAAAAATGATACTTTTTTATTGAGATACAGAGTAATGAATTTTAAATTTGATTCCATCTATTTTCATAAAAATCCAATTCATCAAACGCCTTTACATGGCTTTGTTATCAACCCATTTGAGTACAAACCCGATGAAAATATAAAATCATTATTGGATATTGGTTCAGGCGTTAATTATGCTGGTAGTTATACAAGGGGCTTATCATTTGGTAATTCGCAAAGCCTTGTAACCAATAGTAGTTTTAATTTGCAAATGAGTGGTAAAATTGCAAATGATGTAACTATTACAGCAGCCATGACAGATAATAATATTCCCATTCAGCCCGATGGTAATACAGCACAAATACAAGATTTTGATAAAATATTTATTAAAATGCAACGTAAAAATATGCAGCTTGTGGCAGGCGATTTTGATTTTCAACGACCTAATTCCTACTTTTTAAATGCGTATAAAAAATTGCAAGGTTTTCAATTTCAAAGCAGTGATACTTTTAAAAACAAATCGCAAAACATGGTGCTATTGGCAGGTGCTATTGCCCGTGGAAAATATGCTCGAAATCAAATACAAGGTATTGAAGGGAATCAAGGCCCTTACCGATTGCAAGGCGCAAATGCCGAAACTTTTATTATTATTTTGGCAGGAAGTGAAAAAATTTATATTGATGGAATATTATTGAAACGTGGTGCTGAATATGATTATACTATAGATTATAATTTAGGGGAGTTAACTTTTACTGCCAATAAATTAATTACAAAAGACAAGCGGATTCAAGCTGAATTTCAATACAGTGATAAAAATTATTTGCGTACTACTTTATTTGCTGCTGATGAATGGAAAAAAAATAATTGGAACATACGAATGAATGTGTATCATGAATCAGATGCTGCCAATCAGCCGCAGGAGTCATTTAAGCGGAATGAAAAAAGTATATTATCAGCCATAGGTGATAGCCTTCAACAAGCGTATGTTGTATCAGCGGCATTGGTAAATTTTGATGCTAATAAAATTTTATACCGCAAAAAAGATTCATTAATTAATGGCGTAATTGATACTCTTTTCATTTTTTCAACCAATAAAGATAGTAGCCTATATACCGTAAGTTTTACAAATGTTGGAATCGGTTTGGGTGATTATAATCAGCTTAAAACTGTTGCCAATGGCAGGGTGTATGGTTTTGTTGGAAAAAAAAAAGGTTCGTATTTGCCTATTATAAAAATAATTGCTCCCAATAAACAAACTGTAATTACGGCTGCTGCAAATTATCAATCTGAACTTAATAAAATAAATATTGAGGCTGCTTTAAGTGAATACGACCCTAATACTTTATCATCAAAAAATAATTATTCGCATACTGGTACTGCATTAAAAATTGTAACTGAACAAAGATGGAAAGTATTAAAAAATGTTTTTAGAAATCAACCTCAAACAAATTTGGGATATGAGTTTGTTGAAAGCCGATTTAAACCTGTTGAAAATTTTAGGTCACTGGAGTTTGCTCGTGATTGGAGTGTTGGCAATTCGGTTTCAAAATTTAATCAACATATTTTTAATGTAGGGGTTAATGTAAAATTGGCTTCTTCAACAATCCTACAATACAATACGCAAGCGCTTTTGGTTGATTCAGCTTATAAGGGCATAAAACATTTTGGTAAATTATTTTATGATAAAAATAGCTTTCATTTTAATGCTGGTGGTAGTATTCTGAATTTTGAAAACGGAAAACTAACAGGAAATTTTTATAGACCTGAAGCACATGTATCAAAAGTAATTTCAAAAAAAATTAATTGGAAAACTGGCGTAAATTGGAATAGAGAACAAAATATTCAACATCAAAATGATACTTTATTACATCAAAGTTTTTGGTTTGATAATGCCGAATGGTTTGCCAATAATAGCGATTCATCAAAAAACAAAATTACTTTTTCAGCCACCAAAAGATGGGATAAGGCTATTGTTAATAAAGCATTTAAGGATATTAGTAAAGCCGATGCTGCATCAATAAATTTTGAAACTAAATCAAATGATAACAGCAAATTCACTGCTATTGCATCGTACCGCAATTTAATGGTTAATGATACTCAATTCACAAAATTAAGAAATGAAAATACTTTATTAGGCAGAGCTACTTATTTTGTAAAGTTATGGAATGGGTTAATCAACATGGAAAATTTATATGAATTGGGTAATGTGCAAGAACCCAAACGTGAATATACTTTTTTAAAAGTGCCTGATGGAACTGGTAAATTTGCTTGGAATGATTTGAATATAGATGGAGTACAACAATTAAATGAATTTACTGAAAATGATTTTCAAAATAAATTGAGTTATAATAGAATTTTGATTCCTACAAGCAGTTATGTTAAAGCCAATCAGGTTCAATTAAATCAATCAATAAGTATTGAACCAGCAAATTTTTGGGCTGAAAAATATGGACAAAAAAAATGGATGAATCGAATTATTATTCAAAGTAATTTGCAGCTTTCTAAAAAAAGTTTAACAGCAGCTGGTATTAAAAGTTATGAGCCTATTAGTTCAATAGCTGATTCATTAAGGGTTTCAGAGCTTCAATTATTTAGTACTACTTTGTTTTTAAATCGTAACAGAGTAGGGTGGGGAGTTGATTTGGGTTGGCTCAGCAATACACAAAAGCAATTATTAAACTATGGTTTTGAAACCCGATTTAAAAAAGAAATAAGTGCACATACCCGAATTAATTTAAGCCAAAAACTTAATAATACCAATACATTGCAGGTTGGTTATAAAGGCAATTCAGCCCAATATGTGTATAGTCAAACGTATCATTTAAATTATATTTTTGCTGAACCTAAACTCAATTTATATTTCAATAAAAACTTCAGAATAAGCTTAGCTGCTGCAATTAAGCAGATTATAAATACTGAAGCTGTAGTAAAAGATTCAGCACTTATTAAAAAATTAACTTCAGATTTTAAATGGAATATTTTAAATTCAAGTGTTGTGAATGCTTCATTTTCACTAGCATCAGTGCAATATAATCATGCTACAAATACACCGGTTGCTTATGCTATATTAGAGGGTTTGCAAAATGGCAACAATTATTTGTGGTCAGTTTCAATTGAGCGAAAGCTGGCAAATAATATTGAAATGAGTATTATTTATGATGGAAGAAAAACGGGTGCTACCAAATTAGTTCATACCGGTAGGGCATCAATCAGGGCATTATTTTAATGGTACTACTTTACAATATACTACTCTTTTCCTTCTTTTTTTTCCTTACCGCCAAATACTGAAAAATGAACATATCGTTTTGGGTTAGCTTTTAAATCAATGATTAATTTATCTAAATTTTCAGAAGATGATTTAAGATTTAAATACAATTTATCATCGTTCACTAACATACCCAATGAGCCATTACCCGATTTTATTTTGTTTAAAATTGAACTTAAATCAGCAATTGTATTATTAGTATTTTCAATGGTTTGCTTTAAATTACTTTTGGCTATATCATCAGTTATTTTATCTAAATTGTTAAGGGCATGGCTTATTGTAGCATTATTATTTTTTAAATTTGAGGTAATGGCATCTACATTTTTCAAAATATTATCAAGCCGTTCCGATTCAGATTTCATTAAGCCATTTACTTTTTCAGTAGTTTCTTTTAGGTTATGAATCATAGATTGAATATCACTCAACGAGTTTTGTAAACCTGTTTTGCCACCATTATCCATCATCGATTTTAGTTGTGTTAAAATAGAATCAATAGTACCAGCAACAGCCTGCGCTTTTTGCTTAATAGGTTCCATTTGTTCTGTAAACTGATTAATGATAGATGAGCTACTTTCGCCAATTAAGGTATCGCCATTTTCAGCAAGTGCAGTGCCGTTAATAGTTTCAAGTTTAATTACAGTAGTGCTAAGCGGCACACTATTAATTTTAAAAATACTATTTTTATAAACTTTGATATTTTTATCAATATCAACCACAGCCATAATTTGATTATTACGTTCCGGTAAAATTTTAAGTGAAATCACTTTACCTACCTTAAAGCCATTAATTTGTACTTCATTAGCAACACCCAAACCTTCTACATTTTTATAAAAAATATAAAATCTATTATTGTTTGAAAAAAAGTCGCTGCTTTTTAAAAAATTATATCCTGAAAAAAGAATAACTAATGTAGCTATTCCAAAAATTCCAATTTTAATTTCGTTTGATAGTTTCACCTTGCAAATTATTGAGTTACAAAGGTATTAAAACAGCATAGCCTTGCAAATTATTTTGATTGATATTCTTTGACCCACTTGCAATTTATTAATATTAAAAAATTAGAAAAGATAGATAACATAGTTGCTGTGCAAATGAAATACAAACTCATTTTTACCAAATAGATTTTTTGATTCCTTTATTGCCAACTTTCCACTGATTACTATCTACTTTTTATCACTCCACCACCAATTTAAAACTTCGATTAGTTCCGTTGATACAACGAACATGAGCTATATAAAGTCCTTTGTTAGTTGGTTGCCAATCATCCAAATAATTAGTTGATTGATAAATTAACTGACCAATACTATTATAAATAAGCAAATTTAAGCCTTCATAATTAGCTACTAACGGTTCATTTGTTTTGATAAAAGTTGGCAGATTATAGCCGCATTCGTTATGTACATACACGGTTATAGTATCCCATGCATTATAACCACAGCTATCCGTAAGTTGTACTTTATATTTAGTGGTTTGGGTGGGGCATACTTCGCCTGGGTTTTGTATATCACTTGCAAAGCCTGCTGGCTCACTGCTCCATGTTATAGTTTTATAGGTAGTAAATACTTCACTACTCAATTGCACACATTCGCCTGCGGCTATTTGCGGCTTAGTAACATTCAACTTAACATCGCCTGTTTTATCATCTATATAAATATCCGATAGGTTATCTACCCAAATACTACCAACACTCTCAGGGATTAAACACCAACCCTTAATTGCCAAATATTGATAATTATCATCAGGTATAAACTCTACTTTATAGCGTTGCCAATTACTATCTAATACAGGCGAAGTCCAAGCTATTTGTTGATATTTGCATGTTGAATCCCCTAACAGCAATTGAATACTACCAGGTGCAACATATTGATTATGGTCAGCATATATAATTGTTACTAAATCAACAAAAAAAATGCTTCTTTCCTTTTAGTAAAGGGCAAGAAATTTTATTTCCTAATATTTGATTAATGGAGTCTGGTAATAATGTCGTATCTTGGGTACCTACAATATGAATACAATAATCCCCATCTCTAGTATAAACTTTATTCGGATGATATTGTATGTCATACGAACTGTTATTATCAAATAATTGAGTTAATCCTTGGCATTTTTTCCATGTATAGAAACTTTCCGTAAAAATATCCCCATCCTCAAATGACGGGTCAGGTATAATTATTTGGGCACATGAAATTGTATTAATAATTAAAATAAAACTCGATAACAATACAATTCTTTTACTAAAATAACGGATAGCATTAATGTATAACACAAACACGTTTGTTTTGTTTTACTTCACCATTTTCTTTCAATAATATTACATATACACCTGCTGGCAAATTACTAATATCCATCTGTAAAATTCCTTTAGAATTTGTAACTATTTGTTGCTGTTGGGTTTTCCCTACTAAATCAACAATACAAAATTCGCTTTTCGTACTGTTTGAATTATAGCTGATATACAATTTTTGCGATACAGGGTTAGGATATGCAGTAAATAAATCTGCTGCTTTTGTAATATTCGTTTTTTGTAGGCTTGTTTTGGGTTTTGCATGCCTGTAAGCATATTGCTCTCCACATATTTCTTCATCTTCATATTGGTAATTGCCTATCATTTCCATAATCCCTCTTGCCTCTAATACTGCTGGGCAGCCCGAAAATACACATTGAGAAGCTACTTCTTCAATTGCCATTATATCTTGTTCGCCTGTAATATCTTTACCTTGTAATACATATTTCAGTTTGATAGCATTTACGGTTTGTACATTAGCATCACATAATGATGCTGTTATTAAACTATTATTGAATTGCAATAAATTATTCAATTGAATCGTATCAATCTGCAAGCTATCACTTACGGCGTTTACCATTTCTTGTTGAATATCAGTTAATATATTTTGCACATTACTATTACTTTGTTGCGCAAAGTTATTAAAAATACTATCTTGTAATAATACTGAATCTTCTTGCAGGGCATTCATCAGTTCGTTTTGGTGGGTAAAAAAAACCCTTTTGGTATTTCACAAAAGGGTTTTTTTTATTTAAAATAAATTGATTACAATGAACCAGTAGGCCACCACTCAGTAGCAGCTTCTTTTGAAATAGCATCACCCAAATCATTACCATCAGTGCCAACTACTTGCAAAGAGCCAGTAGGCCACCATTCAGTAGTTTTTAATGAGCCAGTAGGCCACCACTCAGTAACTAAAGCTACTGCACTACTCCCAGTTACAATGCCGTTATTGGTTCTAATTCCAATTTGCCCTGCTAATAGCATATCAGTATAAATACCGCCTCCTTTAATCGACGATAAATTTTCAGTGTTAATAACTTCAAGTAATTGGAATGATAATAAATTTTTCATACTAAATATTTTTGTTGTTTAAAAATTTGTAATACTGTATTTTGTTAAAACAAAGCTATATTTTCAAGATATGGTGTTCCAAAAAATAAAACATGTATTTATCAACAACTTGTACACATTCTTCATAATTTTACAATAAGTAATTACACGTATTTTCAACCCTAAAACCACTTAGATTTTTATGCAAACATTTGACGAAATTATTTTTTCTGTTTCAGAAATAGAAGATGTTGAAAAGCGATTTTCAACTTTATACTCCATTTGCCATGAAAAATATATTAGCGATACACAGCTTGCTATTTCATTGGCTGAATATATGATTAAGGAAGCTGCTTTGCATTCATATAATGATGGGGTGGCAATGGGTAATAATTTATTAGGATTGTGTTATTTTACATTGAGTGATTATGGTAAAGCCGTGAAGTATTTTAGGCATGCTGTTGATTTATTAGATAACTCATTGAATAGTTCATTGAAAGGTTCAGTATTAAATAATTTAGGATCATTATTCAATCAATTAGGGCAAATTGAAAATGCATTAACGTTTTATACGGATGCATATACAATATACTCCAACACATCTGAATTGCGCAAACTAAATGTAATTAATATGAACATGGGGATGATTTATTTAAAAACAAAAAATTATCCTACCGGCTTAATGTATTTAAATAAAGCTAAGCAATTTTTTGAAAGCGAAAAAGATATTATTAATTTATGTACTGCCACAAGCACTATTGGTGTTGGTTTATTTAGTTCACAAAAATATGATGAAGCAAAACTTGAATTTGAAGAATCTTTAAAAAATGCCGAATCAATTGATTTTAAAACCAACATTTGTAGGTGCTACTTGTATTTAGGATTGATTGATGTAAAACAAAATAATCCTACAAGTGCAAATTCTAATTTTCATAATAGTATGCAAATTGCTATTGAAAATGATATGAAAGTTGCCCGAATATTCAATTATAAGGGCTTGGCCGATATGTTTTGCTTAATAAAAGAGTATGATAAAGCATTGGAACAACTAAAACATGCAATGGATTTAAGCATGGAGTTGAATTTAAAAGATGAAATTATTGATTTGTACTACATGTATGCTAATACTTATAAAAGGATGCATCAGTTTGAAAAAGCCTATGAAAATTTATTGAAACATAAAGAGCTAAACGAGGCATTTTTAGAAGAAGAAAATATGCGTAAAATTCAACAATTACAAGTCACCAATCAATTACATCAAATTACCCGTGAAAAAGAATTGGCTGAACAAGCAACAGTGGCTAAATCAAATTTTTTGAGTAATATGAGCCATGAAATTAGAACCCCAATGAATGCCATTATTGGGTTATCAAATTTAATGATAGAATCAAATAATTTGATAAATGAAGATTTGGCTTACGTTACAATTATTAAACAATCATCCGATAATTTACTACATATTGTTAATGAAATATTGGATTTTAGTAAGATTGAAGCCGGAAAAATTAAGTTTGAAATCAATCCATTTACTGTTGATACGGAATTAAAAAAAATATATCAAATGTTTTCGTTGCAAGCCAAGCAAAAAAACATTGATTTATACTTAAATATTTCACAGCAAATTACAAAAAATCTAATTGGCGATTCATTCCGATTAAATCAAATTTTAATTAATTTAGTGGGTAATGCACTAAAGTTTACTGAAAGAGGCAGTATTAGCATAGGTGTAAAACCATTAGATGTATATGATGGTAAAATAAATTTGCAATTTGAAATTAGAGATACTGGCATAGGTATTAGCCCTACAAAATTAGAACAGATATTTGAACGATACAAACAAGTAAGCGCACAAACAACAGTGCAATATGGAGGTACAGGATTGGGGTTATCTATTTCAAAACAATTAGTTGAACTACAGGGTGGGGCAATGGTAGTTACCCAAAACCCTGGCGGTGGCAGTTGTTTTGCATTTAGTATTCCGTATGCAATTAATAGCAGCAATGAACTTGAAATAGCTGATAAGGTGTATGTAAACCAGGAATCGTTTGAAGATTATTTCAGAATTTTGATTGTAGATGATAATATGCTTAATCAATATGTATTAAAACAAGTATTTGCAAAATTTTATTTTAATGCAACTGTTGAAGGGGTTGAAAGCGGCACCGCAGCAATAAGTATGGCTGAAAGATTTCATTATGATGTAATTCTTATGGATATAAAAATGCCTGATATGGAAGGAACTGAAGTATGCAAAAGAATTAGAAAAATGAATGAAAAGTATATCAAAATACCCATTATTGCCCATTCAGCAGGTGTAACTTTAGAAGATAGAAATAAAGCAAAAGCCGCTGGGATGGATTATTTTTTGCCCAAACCATTTTTAAGAGATGAACTTTCAAGCATATTGCGTATTGCAGGCATTTTAAAATCGTAGTTTTATATTGCAATCATCCGTTCATTACATCAAAATAATTGATGATACAAGTTTATTATTTTGTTATATTGATGATGTGCTAAACGGTTGTTCTATTTTACAGTATTATACATTTACCTAATCGGTATAAATTAAAGTTTATCTTTGCTCCTTCATCTGAATAGAAATATATTATGCCAAAAGTTTTACGAATAATTAACCGCTTAAATTTAGGTGGGCCTACCTATAATGCTGCTTATCTTACTAAATATCTATCACCTGAATTTGAAACTTTATTGATTGCAGGAAATAAAGATGAAACAGAAGCAAGCAGTGAATTTATTGTTGAAAGTTTAGGATTAAAAGCAAAGTATATTAATGGAATGTACCGAAGTTTAAACCCCCTAAAAGATAGAAAAGCATTAGCTGAAATAAAGCAAATTATTAAAGAATTTAAGCCTGATATTGTTCATACACATGCCGCAAAAGCTGGTGCTTTAGGTAGGTTTGCGGCATGGCAAATGGGAGTACCAGTGGTTGTACATACCTTTCATGGTCATGTTTTTCATTCCTATTTTACATCCATTGTAAACCGTATTTTTGTTGAAATTGAAAGATTTTTGGGAAGAAAATCAACTGCAATTATTGCCATAAGCGAACTTCAAAAAAAAGAATTAACACAAGATTTTAAAATTTGTAATGCCAATAAAGTACATGTAGTACCCTTGGGTTTTGATTTACAACGATTTCAAGAGCATCAAACCGAAAACCGAAAATGGTTTAGGGATTATTATGGAATAAATGAAAATATTGTGGCTGTTGGTATTATAGGTAGATTGGTACCCATCAAAAACCATGAAATGTTTTTACAAGTAGTAAAAAGTGTAAAAAATGGGATACAGCAAAATGTAAAATATTTTATAATTGGCGATGGAGAAGATAGGCAAAAGGTAGAACAATTATGCGCTGAAAATGAACTATCATTTACAGCACACCATTGGATGGAAGATAAAAATGAAGGATTAAAAAATACGCTTACTGCTGAAAACAATTCAGATATTATTTTTTGTAGTTGGATGCAAAATATACCCTTAGCCCTTGCTGGTTTAGATATTGTAACCATGACATCATTAAACGAAGGAACGCCAGTAAGTTTAATTGAAGCATTGGCATCTAACAAGCCTGTAATATCAACAAATGTGGGTGGTGTGGCCAATGTAGTTACTGAAAATATCACCGGATTTTTAACTAAGGTAGGCGAAGTAGAAATATTTAGCAGGCACCTAAAAAATTTAATTGCTAATAAAGGACTACGTGAACAAATGGGTAGAAAAGGATTTGAAAGCGTAAATAAAAAATTTGGGCATGAAAGATTGGTAGAAGATGTAAGAAAATTATATCATCAATTATTAACTAAATAGTTATTTTTGAAATATGCAACCCCACACATTAAATACAAAACAGCAAATTATTTTTATAAAAAATATGGTTTCAGAAAGCTGTATTAAAGTGGTAAAATGGGAATTGGAACGCACCGGATTTATTATTGTTGAACATATTGAACTAGGAAAAGCTGCTTTACATTTTAATGAAGGAGTTATTAATCTGGATTTTATAAAAGCTGTATTAAATAGAAATGGATTTGATTTGATAAGCGATGAAGATACCAAACTGGTGGAGCAAATAAAAGCAACTATGGTTGAAATAATTATTTTTGGAAATAGTACCCAATCCATGTTACGTAATTCTGATTTTTTAGCAAAAAAATTGGGCTATTCATACAGCCATATCAGCAAGGTATTTAATCGTAAAGAAACCGCAACACTTGAAAAATACATTATCCGTTTAAAGATTGAAAAGGTAAAAGAATTAATCAGCTATGAAGAGCTTTCATTAAGTGAAATATCTTTTCAATTAGGCTATAGTAGTGTTGCTCACCTTTCAGGTCAGTTTAAACAAGTAACAGGTTTAAGTGTGCAAGATTATAAAAAAGATTTTAAACAGATTCCCCGAATACCTATTAATAAAATTTAAGCATTGCCTAAATTTTTTAAATGCCTTACATGTGAAGCAAATGAACCAATAAAAGTAGGATGATTCATATAAGGTATATTAAACTCCTTACAAGTTTGTTCAACAATTTTTGATATTTTAGTGTAATGAACATGACAAACTCTGGGAAATAAATGATGCTCAATTTGAAAATTTAAACCACCAACAAACCAATTTATTGCTTTATTATTGGTTGCAAAATTGGCAGTTGTTTTCACTTGATGTATTGCCCATTCTTCCTCAATTAAATTAATATCATTGGGTTCCGGAAATTCCATTTCTTCAATACTATGTGCTAATTGAAATATTAATGATAACGTATACCCCAAGGCAAGATGTACAAATAAAAAGCCTAATAAAGCGTTGCCCCAACCCACAAAATAGGCAGGTATAAATATTGAAATAGATAAACTTATGGCTTTAGTAAGCCAAAAAACTAATTTTTCAGTGGTATCCATTTTTGGCATAGTTGTACTCACAATTTTCCCAAAAAAATATTTGTGATAATCATTAAAAGCTACCCAAACTATTGAACTTAATGAATACATCGGAATCCAATATAAGTATTGAAATTTATGAAACCATTTCAATTTTTGAACAGGGCTAAACCTAAAAACAGGATGTTTAGCAATATCATCATCATAGCCTTCAATATTAGTATATGTGTGATGATTAATATTGTGCTTTACCTTCCATATAAACGAATTTCCACCTAAAATATTAAGCGATAAACCCAACCAATAATTAACATTTTTATTATTTGAATAACCTCCGTGATTAGCATCATGCTGCACCGAAAAACCAATACCGGCCATTATCACACCTAATAAAAGGCACAAAACTGCTGATAATGTAGTAGGAATATTTCCAAAAACTATAAAGTAATAAGTAGCGATGGCACTTGCAAATAAAATGATGGTTTTAATAATCATTTCAGCATTGGCTTTATCACTAATTTTGTTTTGTATAAAATAATTATCTACTCTGTTTTTTAATGTAGAATAAAAAGCTGTTTGCGGCTTTTGAAAACTTAATTTGTTTTCGGTTGATTTACTTGACATGAAAATATTTTTCAAATGAAGTGCAAAAGTACTCAAAAAAAATTATTTTGAAGCATCTTACTAAATGATGTTCATTATAAATAGTCGTCCCTCAAAAAGTTATCTTGCGCTAAATTGCCATCAAAACAAAAATTTAGAAAATCAAGAATCGATTTTGTGCGGTGGCTTTGTGTTAGCGAAATCGAATTTCGTTAGTTCCTTGTAATTCAAATCCAATAGGCATTTCAAGAGA
>JBEANU010000183.1:0-7347 GCA_041165265.1 Bacteroidota bacterium
TACAAAATGCACCAAAAAAGCATTTGGGATAAGTTAGATTGGAATACATTTTATATTTATTTAGCATTAATAGTGATTGGCTGGTTAGCTATTTATGCAGCTGAATATCAGGAAGGGCATGCCTATATTTTTAATATGAAAAAAGATTTTGGCAAGCAATTAATGTGGATAGGGCTGGGGTTAATGGTAGGTATGATGATATTATTAATTGATGTAAAATTGATTACCACCCTACCCTATTTTTTGTACGGGCTTATCCTATTTGTATTAATGATTGTGGCAGTAGTTGCAAAAAATGTAAATGGTGCAAATGCTTGGTTAGATATTGGCGGATTTAAATTACAACCATCTGAATTCAGTAAAACAATTACCGCATTAGCATTAGCAAAATTTTTATCCCAAAGCGATGTGAATTTTAAAATACTATCTACCAAATTAAAAGCAATTGCTATTATTTTAGTGCCATCGTTATTAATTATTTTACAAAAAGATACAGGCTCAGCATTGGTTTCAGGAGCATTTATGCTAGTACTTTACAGGGAAGGATTGCCAGGTTATATTTTAGTAATTGGTGTATCGGCTTTGGTGCTTTTGGTAGCTGCCATGTTGGTTCCTAAGTTTGTACTATTTGGTATTTTTGCTGCAATCGTTTTATATTTATTATACACTTGGCGCCGCAAATTACGACGCATGCGAATGCAAATTTATTTACTATTTGGGGTTTTTGTTATCAGTAGTTTGTTTGTGTTATGGGGCAAAGATTTTGTGATGGATCATGTATTGCAAAAGCACCAACGTGATAGAATACAACTTACTTTTGGCATTACTACTACAGATAAATCAGTAGCAAAAAAATTGGGTTATAATGTTATTCAATCAAAAATTGCCATTGGTTCAGGTGGGTTTTGGGGTAAAGGATTTTTAGAAGGAACGCAAACACAATTTAACTTTGTACCAGAACAAAGTACCGATTTTATTTTTTGTACAATTGGCGAAGAACGTGGTTTTGTAGGGGTATTAGTAGTGTTAGGCTTATATGTATTTTTATTGTTAAGGATAATAAATTTAGCAGAACGGCAACGAAGTAAATTTAGTAGAATTTATGGTTATAGTGTTGCTTGTATTTTGTTTTTGCATGTATTTATAAATGTAGGAATGACAATTGGGTTGTTGCCCGTAATTGGCATTCCGCTTCCATTTTTAAGTTATGGCGGTTCATCCTTCATTAGTTTTACAATACTATTATTTGTTTTATTAAAATTAGATACTGAGCGAATTGCCGTATTACGATAAACAACAACAAACTAAAAAAAATTGCTTTCTGTTTTTAAAATATTGGGTTTGCTTTTAAAAGAAGTGCTGCTTTGTTTTTTTATTTATAATAAAGAAATAAAAAAGCAATTGCCTAATGAATTAAATATAAAAGAACTAAAAAGAATTACATTTTTTTCATTGATTGTACCAGCATTAATGAGTAAAAGTTTTGCTTTAATTCAAGGTAAAAAAATAACAGCAAACCAACGCCAAATGTTAGTATTAGGTTGTGCCGCTACGCCCATTTTTGATGATTTTTTTGATGATCCAACATTAGATTTATCACGATTAAAACAAATTATTTTTAGCGCAGATACACCATTTAAACCGCAACATTTTAAAGAAAAACTGTTCCTTAATTTTTGGATAAAATTGTATCAATCAGTACATAATAAATCTTTTTTTTTAGAAATTACAAATACATTAATCACAGTACAAACTTCAGGTTTGAAATTGATAAATGCTCATTCAAATTATGCTGAATTAAAAACTATTTGCTATGATAAAGGTGCAGCATCAACGCTTTCCTATTGGTTATTGATTCAAAATCAAAACAATAATTTATTTGAAAATGAAGTGGTAAAACAATCAGGAAAACTATTTCAATTACTAGATGATATATTGGATATATGGTTTGATTGGCAAGAAAAAAATTATACCATTGCAACCCAATGTGTTACTATTCAGCAACTAAAAACGGATTGGGAAACAGAATTAAACGAACTAAAAAAATTAGTACATGCTTTATCAATAAGCAATTCAGCCAAACGTGAATATTTGCAAATACAATTTTTTTTACTTTCAGTAGGTGATGTAGCTTTACAACAATTAGGTAAATTAGATAATGCTAATATTAATTTTAATCCATCCAATTATAGCAGAAAGCAATTGGTTTGCGATATGGAATTATGGCAAAATAGATGGAAATGGTTTCAGTATTTTTCAAATAAAAAAATGTATTAAATCATACCTTCAACCAAGGTTTATTTATTATTTTAATAATATAAATTATGAGTATTAAAGTACAACAACTTACCAAAATATATGGTGAACAAAAAGCAATTGATAACATTAGCTTTGAAGTACATCAAGGTGAAATATTGGGCTTTTTGGGGCCTAACGGAGCAGGCAAAAGCACTACCATGAAAATACTTACTTGCTATCAGCCACCTACTAGCGGAAGTGCTGTTGTATATGGATTTGATGCTGTGAAGCAAAGTATGGAAGTAAGGAAAAATATTGGATATTTACCCGAACACAATCCTTTATACTTAGAAATGTATATCAAAGAATTTTTATCTTTTATTGCTGATTTGCATCATGTAAAAAATAAACACAAAAGAATTGCTGAAATGGTTGAACTTACTGGCTTAGGTATTGAACAACATAAAAAAATTGGGCAACTTTCAAAAGGATATAGGCAACGAACAGGCTTAGCAGCTGCATTAATTCACGACCCAAAAGTATTGATATTAGATGAACCAACAACAGGATTAGACCCTAACCAAATTGTAGAAATACGAAGTTTGATAAAAGAAATTGGAAAGAACAAAACAGTAATTTTATCAACTCATATTATGCAGGAAGTACAAGCCATGTGTAACCGTGTAATCATTATTAATAAAGGAAATATTGTAGCTGATGATAAAATAGAAAAGCTGCAACAATTAAATAAAAACGAAAAAATATTTATTGTTGAATTTGATAAAGCCATTGATAAAAACTTATTGTTACAAATAGCAGGTGTTGTAAAGTGCCAAGATTTACAAGACAACAAATGGAAGATAAATAGTAATGATGATATCAGAAATAAGATATTTGATTTTGCAGTAAAAAATAATATTTCGTTGTTATCATTGAATGAAGAAAAACAAAGCTTAGAAGATATTTTCCGTCATTTAACGCAAATATAAACAACACTATAAAGTTAATTTTAATTACGATATTCGCCACCCAAATTTCATACGATAAAAATTATTCCAAAATATCATGTTTTCAAATTTACAAGACAAACTAGAAAAAGCACTCAAAACCCTTAAAGGTGAAGGAAGCATAACCGATGTAAATGTAGCAGCAACTGTAAAAGAAATTAGAAAGGCATTGATTGATGCCGATGTAAACTATAAAATTGCAAAAGATTTTACCGATAGAGTAAAAGATAAAGCATTAGGGCAAAATGTACTAACGGCGGTATCGCCAGGGCAGTTGTTTACCAAAATAGTAATGACTGAACTAACCGAATTAATGGGCAGTAGTAGCATTGATATTAATTTAAAAGGTAATCCTTCGGTAGTATTAATTGCAGGTTTGCAAGGCAGTGGTAAAACAACTTTCAGTGCAAAATTTGCCAACTATTTAAAAACTAAAAAAAATAAAAGTGTATTGCTTACCGCCGCCGATGTATACAGGCCAGCAGCGATGGAGCAATTAAAAGTGTTGGGCGGACAAATAAATGCTGAAGTATATGTTGAGATGGATAATAAAAATCCGTTACAAATTGCAAAAAATGCCTTAAAACATGCTAAGGAACACGGTTATCAAGTAGTAATTATTGATACCGCCGGAAGGATAGCTATTGATGAGGAGATGATGCATGAAATCAGTACATTAAAAACTGAATTAAAACCTGATGAAACCCTATTTGTAGTGGATAGTATGACGGGGCAAGATGCCGTGAATACTGCAAAAGCATTTAATGATAGGATTGATTTTGATGGTGTAGTATTAACCAAATTAGATGGCGATACAAGAGGTGGTGCGGCACTTTCAATAAGAAGCATTGTAAACAAACCCATCAAGTTTGTAAGCACTGGCGAAAAATTAGAAACGCTTGATATTTTCTACCCTGAACGTATGGCGCAGCGTATATTGGGCATGGGTGATATTGTGAGTTTGGTAGAAAAAGCACAAGAACAATACGATGAAAAAGAAGCTCAAAAACTGAATCAAAAAATAAGAAAAAATCAATTTGATTTTGATGATTTTTTATCGCAATTAAATCAAATCAAAAAAATGGGAAACCTAAAAGATTTGATGGCAATGATACCTGGTATTGGCAAAGCAATAAAAGATATTGATATCAGTGATGATGCCTTTAAAAAGATTGAAGCCATCATACAATCAATGACACCAAATGAAAGAGCCAACCCTGATTTGATTGATGGTAATAGAAGAAAGCGATTGGCAGCAGGAAGTGGTAATTCAATTCAAGAAGTAAACAACTTCTTAAAACAATTTGAAGAAATGCGCAAAATGATGAAAAATATGAACAAAATGCAAAGCGCTGGCCGAATGATGAAAGGATTACCTTTTGGCAAATAATAAGGCTATTTTAAAAAAATGCACCAAATAAATTTATTGGTGCATTTTTTATATTTTATTTACCTATCTAAGTGTTGAAATAGTTTATGTTTTTTAAAAAAATATTGCCCTAAAATTCCTTTGTTATAAAACCCAGTTGATTGTTTTGTAAATGAATCTTTCACAAATAAGCCTGATTGCTTCATCTGTTTTTTAGTTTTTATTAAAACTGAAAGAGATGCATAAAAACTAATATGGGCTTTAATTACAGCCATGCAATCTTTCAGATTACCATCGCTTAAAAACTTAAAAGAAGCCACCCCATCTAACAATATTCGATAGGGTAAAATTGTAATAAGCCTATTATTAGGAATATTTTTCACTAATAAAAACAAAGAGTTTCTGAAATTTAAATAAGTTTTAAAAGGATTGCTTTTGGGTAACATTCCGCCACCCACATGATAAACCGTTGAGCCGCCGCAATAACCAATAGTATAACCAGCATTTTTTAATCGCCAACACAAATCAACCTCTTCTTGATGGGCAAAAAACAATTTATCAAACCCACCTACTTTATGAAACGCCTTTGATTTAATGAACAAACAAGCGCCAGTTGCCCAAAAAATCTCCATGTTATCATCATATTGTTTCGTATCTATTTCAATAGTATCAAATAATCTACCTCTACAAAACATATATCCATTTTTATCAATAAAACCACCTGCTGCTCCTGCATACTCAAAATAATCTTTGTGATGAAATGCTTTTATTTTGGGTTGGGCTGCCGCCATTGTTGGATTATTTTGCAAGTAACTTATAATAGGTTCAATCCAATGTTCAGTAACCTCTACATCACTATTCAATAGGATATAATAATCAGCATCCACTTGTTTTAAAACTTGCTGATATCCGCCGGCAAAGCCACAATTAATCTCATTTTTAATAATTTTAATAGTGGGATAATTTTGTTGTAGAAACAAAATACTATCATCCGTTGAGGCATTATCACCAATAATGATTTGATAATTATTGCTTGTATTTTTAATTAAAATGGGTAAAAAAATTTCTAACCAATGTTTACCATTCCAATTTAAAATAACAATTGCTATTGATGGGTTTGAAGAAATCATGTTGTGTTGCAAAAATATAAATTAGGAATTTAAGAAATCAAGTTTTAAGCATTTAATAATCAGGATTTAATTAATGAATAAATTCAAGGCTTAAAAATTATTAATTACCGTGCATACTACTATTTTTGCAATCCAATAAAATAATAAATATTTTACAATTATGAGATCAATTCCATTTCGCCAAGCCTTACGTGAAGCCATGCAAGAAGAAATGCGTAAAGACCCAAAAGTATTTTTAATGGGTGAAGAAGTTGCAGAATATAACGGTGCTTATAAAGTAAGCCAAGGCATGTTGGATGAATTTGGCGCTACCCGTGTAATAGATACACCTATTGCTGAGCTTGGATTTGCAGCTATTGCAGTAGGCGCTGCCATGAATGGTGTAAAACCCATTGTTGAATTTATGACTTGGAATTTTGCAGTATTAGCATTTGATCAAATTATAAATAGCGCTGCAAAAACACGAGCCATGAGTGCTGGGCAATTTGGTTGCCCTATTGTATTTCGTGGGCCATCAGCAAGTGCTGGTCAGCTTGGGGCACAACACAGCCAAGCATTTGAAAGTTGGATGGCTAATGTACCAGGTTTAAAAGTAATCAGCGTTTCAAACCCATATGATGCAAAAGGCTTACTAAAATCAGCCATCATTGACCCTGATCCTGTTTGCTTTTTTGAAAGTGAAGTGATGTATGGTGAAATGGGTGATGTACCTGAAGATGAATATTATATTCCAATTGGCAAAGCTGATATTAAACGGGAAGGAACCGATGTAACTATCATCTCATTTAATAAAATGATGAAAGTGGCATTAGGCGCTGCTGATGAATTAGCTAAAGAAGGCATTAGTGCTGAAGTGATTGATTTGCGTACAATCCGTCCGTTGGATATGGCTACTATTATTGAATCAGTAAAGAAAACAAATAGATGTGTGGTGGTTGAAGAAGCTTGGCCATTTGGCTCAGTTGCTACTGAAATTTCATTCAATTTACAACGTGATGCTTTTGATTATTTAGATGCGCCGATGCAAAGAATTATGACCGCTGATTCATCAATGCATTATGCCCCTAATTTGGTAGCAGCATTTTTACCAACTATTGAAAAAACGGTAAAGGCTGTAAAACAAGTGATGTATAAATAATACGTTTAAACCATTGGTATAAAAATAAATATCGCATGGTATGTTTTCAGTATTCAGTTGGTAGTTTTCAGTATTATGAAGCCTCTTACATACTTGTTTCCTAAGCACTTAGCTTGGCTACAAACCAGAACGAGCTGGAATTAAAAACTCGACTGAACATTTGGTTTGATGCAGTTTATACTAAAATTGTTATTACTTAATTAATGAACGTATCCTACACTTGATTTTATCAAAAAAAATCGCTAACTTCTTGACTGGAGTTTCTGCTTCGATTTGAAAATACAATACATTATGGTTTGAAAAATAACGAAGAAGATTCTGTGTTGTAAACCTAACAATTTTTAAATTATTTTTGCAATCTTAAGGAAGCATACGCTATCCTGTTTAGTGGGTTGAATTATTTTAATGATTCGCCCACTAATTTTTTTGTTTCAATATATCCATTTTCATTCACCCATTCCTGCT
>JBEANU010000184.1:0-3554 GCA_041165265.1 Bacteroidota bacterium
TACAAGGGTATATTATTATCTTTAAGTGCATATACAAAGGCGTATTTTTCATCTGACTTTTTAAAATAGTAATTGTAATCATCTTTAGTAACCATTATTTTATCATCTGATTTTGATATTAATATGTCAGGATTTTTTTCACTACTTTTAATTAAAGCAATGGATTCAGCATTAGTAACAGGAAAGTAGGCTAAAGTGGCATTCATATAAAGTTCAGCAATAATTGACATTGGTTCAACACTTGAAAATGAACTACCCGATTTGAATTTATTTTTTGTAGCTGTTTTTGAAGCCATTGTACCAATGCTACATAATAAGCAGCAAACCATGGCTAAACTACCGATGGATAGAAGTGAAATTTTTCTTAACATTTTGGGTTGTGTTAAATTAGATATTTAATATTTTTTTGTACCTGTGTTTTCTTTGAATTGATAAGGCAAAGATATATTCATGAACATACCTTTCGCATCAGTATCATGCTGCAAATTGATACGTGATAATCCTTAAAATGTAAAAATGAATTATTAGAATACAATTTTAAAATCGATTATTCAGTAATACTTTCAAGATGAATATCCTTAAAATATCTATCTTTGAACTGATTATAAAAATTACTATTCATGCAGCCATTATACCACTTTGGTAAATATTTATTGATGCTAAAAGGCACATTCAGTAGGCCTGAAAATAAACAAATGTACACCCGTGAAATACTTCGTCAGATAGTATCAATGGGTATTGGGTCGTTAGGTATTGTGTGTGTAATCTCATTTTTTTTAGGCGCCGTAACTACCGTACAAACCGCCTATCAGTTAGTATCGCCATTGGTACCATTATATGTAATTGCCTCTATTGTTCGTGATTCAGCCATATTAGAATTATCAGTAACCGTAATTTGTTTGGTATTAGCTGGAAAAATTGGTAGCAACCTAGCTTCAGAGTTAGGCACCATGCGTATTAGCGAACAAATTGATGCTTTAGAAATTATGGGCATCAACAGCAAATCATATTTAATTTTACCTAAAATAATAGGTGCAATTGTAGCTATTCCTTCATTAGTAATCATTTCGTGCTTTGTAACTATTTTGGGCGGATATGCGGTTTCATTTTTCACTAGCATACTTACTCCTGAACAATATATTTATGGTTTGCATGATTCATTTGTTGGCTTTAATGTAACTTTTAGCTTAATAAAAGCTTTTACTTTTGCTTTTTTAATTTCTTCAATAGCCTGCTACTACGGCTACTTTACTGACGGTGGTGCATTTGAAATTGGCAACAGTAGTACCAAAGCTGTTGTATGGAGTTGTATTTTTATTTTAATTAGCGATTATGTATTAGCCCAAATAATCTTATAAATATTCACCTAATAAATTATGACCGAGTTATCTCAAATAATTAACGAAATTGAAAATATCATCAATAATAAAAATGCTAAAAATTGGTATTCAATTGATAAAGATATTGTGTTAGAAAAAGTGCGATTTTTATATCAAAAAATTAGCAACATCAATACTTCTGAAGAAAATTCAATGGTAAATAAAATAGCTGAAAATGAAACCATACCATCTAATTCATTCATTCAGCCTAATATTGAAAATAAGAATGAGGATACCCATAGCAACCCCATTATTAATGAACCAATAATTGCTATTGAAAAAAATGATTCAAACACAAAATCATTAAACGATATATTAAACCAAAATAGAAAAAATGATTTGGCAGAAGTTTTAGAGCACTTACCCATAAAGGATTTGAGAGCTTCAATAGGCTTTAATGATAAATTTAGTTTGATTAATAATTTATTTGATGGCGATGAATCAGCCTATCGAATTACAATTGAAAATATCAATAATTGTGTTTCGAAAAACGAAGCTAATGATATTATCAATCGGCTATCAAATCAGGCCAATTGGTTAAAAAATGCGGCTACAGTGGAGCTTTTAAAAGATTTAATCAACAGAAAATTTCAATAATATTTTTTATTAAACAATAACTTATGAGCACCGAACGAAGATTAAATGCAAACAAAGTAACCACCCATGTATTGCAAGCTATGAAAGATAGAGGCGAAAAAATAAGTATGCTAACTGCCTATGATTATTCATTAGCAAAAATTGTGGATGCAGCAGGCATTGATGTTATTTTAGTAGGCGATTCGGCTAGTAATGTAATGGCAGGCTACGATACCACTTTGCCCATTACTTTAGATCAGATGATATACCATGCCTCATCCGTGATAAGAGCCGTAAAACGTGCATTAGTGGTAGTTGATTTACCATTTGGGTCATACCAAGGCAATTCAAAAGAGGCGCTGCATAGCACCATCAGAATAATGAAAGAAAGTGGTGCACATGCAGTAAAAATGGAAGGTGGATTTGAAATAAAAGAATCTATTATCCGAATACTTTCAGCCGGTGTACCAGTAATGGGACATTTAGGATTAACGCCACAATCAATCAATAAATTTGGAACTTACACAGTAAGAGCAACCGAAGAAAAAGAAGCGAAAAAATTAATTGAAGATGCTATGATGTTAGAAGAATTAGGCTGTTTTAGTATTGTATTAGAAAAAATTCCGGCTGCACTTGCTAGCCAAGTTAGTCAACATGTAAAAATTCCTGTAATTGGTATTGGTGCTGGCGCACAGGTTGATGGTCAGGTTTTAGTTTTGCATGATATGTTGGGTATCAATCAAGGATTTTCACCACGTTTTTTGCGCCGATATTTAAATTTATATGATGAAATAAAAGGAGCGGTTAGCAATTATATTGATGATGTAAAATCGGAAGATTTTCCGAATGATGGTGAGCGATATTAAAGCAATTTGAAATAAAAATTGTTTTTTTATCGTAAAAAAATAAAGAATTGTTACATTTGCACCTCGAAAAAAAATCCAGAACGGTTCCGTAGCTCAGCTGGATAGAGCATCAGCCTTCTAAGCTGGGGGTCTTTGGTTCGAATCCAAACGGAATCACACATTAGTTTCATTACATCAAAAAAGCCTTTCAAATTAAGTATTTGAAAGGCTTTTTTGTTTTATCTTATTTCATACTATTTCACCTTTCGTTGGTTTTTGATTCATTAATGGTTCACCAAAAAAAATTACTTCACCAAAATTAAAAACAATGAAACCCTCACTAATCATTTTCCCCAACCCAACTAAAAATGTAAAAAAGACGTCCTATTCCCATTTATTTCCGAGTAATTCATCAACATAAAAATCAGAAGGAAAGATACTAGATGATGGAATTTCTAATTTAGAATATAGAAAGTGGTACCCAAAACTTTTAGATGTATTGATAAAACAATGGAAGCGAAATTAGAAATCACTTAGATTGAAATCTTATTTAAAATCAAAGCAACTTTCATTGCAATCTAATAGTTGTTGTTTTTCGTTTTTGTTGCTCTTTAAAGGGATGATAATTTAATACTACTAAAAGCAAAGCTGAAAATGAAAACATAAAATTACCAACTCCAAAATGTTGAGCATGTAATTCCATTTTTACAATTCCTAATTGATAATAAATATGAAATAAATTATCATCAAATTT
>JBEANU010000185.1:0-26901 GCA_041165265.1 Bacteroidota bacterium
ACAAAATAATTTTCCTACTGCTGAATTTGTGTTGTGTGAAAACAAAAATGAAGCATTAGCAATTGCTGAAAAATGGAATTATCAAGCGGTACAAAAAAGTAGAAAAGCAGGTTATGATGGCAAAGGAGTTTTTGTTTGTTCATCAAAAAATGAAGCGGCAAATTTGATGGATGTGCCTTGTGTGATGGAAAGAAAAATTTCATTAAAAAAAGAAATAGCTGTGATTGCATCACGAAATGAAAATGGTGAAGTGAAATGTTTTCCATCGGTTGAAATGGATTTTCATGCAGGCGCAAACATGCTGGATTTATTATTGTTTCCAGCGCAAATCGAAAAAGAGTTAGAAGACAAAGCAGAAAAAATTGCTACGGAATTAATCACCAAATTTAACATTTGTGGTTTGTTAGCCGTTGAATTTTTTGTGGATGAAAACAATCAATTGTTAATCAATGAAGTTGCACCTCGGCCACACAATAGCGGACATCAAACAATTGAAAGCAGCATCACTTCGCAATACGAGCAACATCTTCGTGGAATTTTGAATTTGCCTTTAGGCATCACTACAATAAAAATGCCTTCAGCAATGGTTAATTTGCTGGGTGCTAATGGATTTGAAGGCGATGTATATTATGAAGGAATGGAAAAGTGCATGGCGAAGGAAGGTGTGAAAATTCATATTTACGGAAAGAAAAAAACAAAACCTTTTCGCAAAATGGGACATGTAACCGTTTTGCATCAAGATATTAATGAAGCTAAAAAAACAGCCGAATGGGTAAAACAAAACTTAATAGTACGCAGCCTTTAGTAGGCATCATCATGGGTTCAGATAGCGACTGGAGCGTCATGCAAGCCGCATCAGATTTTTTGAAATTACAAAACATTGCGCATGAATGCACCATTGTGTCAGCACATCGTACCCCACAACGCATGATGGAATATGCAACTGAAGCACACAAAAAAGGTTTGAAAGTGATTATTGCCGGAGCTGGTGGTGCTGCACATTTGCCAGGAATGGTGGCTAGTTTAACACCATTGCCTGTGATTGGAGTGCCTGTAAAATCAAGTAATTCAATTGATGGTTGGGATTCTATTTTATCTATTTTACAAATGCCAAATGGCGTTCCGGTGGCTACAGTTGCTTTAAATGCAGCAAAAAATGCAGGCATTTTAGCCATGCAAATTTTAGGAACAAACGACGAAAAATTAATGATGAAAATGTTGGACTATAAAAAATCATTGAATGATGAAGTGATGATGAAAGTGAAAAATTTTCCACCGAAAAAATAAAATGAAAATGAAACAAAAAGTATTTTTCACCATATTATTTTGTGTTAGTACAACACTATTTCTCACGGCTACCTATGCCCAATGCCCTATGTGTGGCGAAGCTGCACGTACATCATTAAAAGAAGGGAATAATACAGCTATCAGTTTGAATGCTGGTATTTTGTATTTATTGTTAGGCCCTTATGTATTGTTGATGGCTGGCGGAGTAATGTGGTATAGGCATAGGCGAAGGTTTAAAAAAATGCAAGCGTTAAATAATTCTTAATAAAAAATAATAGCGCAATAGTAAGCGTTACATCATCTATCATCATAAAATAAAAAAAATGAATTTATATTTTTGGAAAAAAAGCAATGAAACATCGGCTGATACAAAACCGAAAAAATCAAAAACACGTGAATGGGTTGATGCTGTTGTATTTGCGGTAGTAGCTGCTACACTAATTCGTACTTTTTTTGTGGAAGCCTATACCATTCCTACGCCATCCATGGAAAAAACATTGTTGGTGGGCGATTTTTTATTTGTAAGCAAATTAAGTTATGGCCCACGTATTCCTAATACACCTATTGCATTTCCGTTTGCTCATCATACCATGCCCATCATTGGCACTAAGGCATACAGCGAAATGATTAAATTAGATTATCATCGTTTGCCAGGCTTTGGAAGTGTGCAACGTAATGATGTGGTGGTGTTCAATGTGCCTACTGAATACAGAGTACCACGACCAGTAGATAAACGAGAAAACTATATTAAGCGTTGTGTAGGTTTGCCGGGTGATAGTTTGAAAGTAATAAATTCAGTTTTGTATATCAACGGAAAACCAGCATTTAAAGCCGCTGAAGGCGAAATGGAATATTACGTAACCACTAATGGATCGGATATTAATGATGAAATTTTGCAAGATATGGGCGTAACGGAATACGGCCCAGTGGGTAATAGCACTTATCAAATGTTGCTTACGCCTGAGCACGTTGAAAAATTAAAAGCAATGGGAAACATTAAAGAAATTAACGCCGCAATACGCCCTGCTGGCACTATTCAGGAAGTTTTATTTCCGTATGATTCTGAAAAATTTCCTTGGAATATTGATAATTATGGAACAATTTGGATTCCGAAAAAAGGAGTTACCATTCATCTTGATTCAAATAATATTGCCTTATACAAAGAAGTGATTGGTGTGTACGAAGAAAATACCTTAGCCATCAACGGAAATGAAATTTTAATCAATGGCAAACCATCCAATCAATACACTTTTAAAATGGATTATTATTGGATGATGGGCGATAACCGCCATAATAGTGCTGATAGCCGCTTTTGGGGTTTTGTACCCGAAGATCATATTGTAGGAAAAGCCTGGATGGTGTGGATGAGTTGGGAAAATAACGCCACCAATATTTTTAAAATGATACGATGGAAGCGATTATTAAGCTTGATAAAATAAATAGTAGTTCGTCAAAAAAATACTTTGAACTAAGTACCATTAAAATAAAATCAGCTGTAAATTTAATTGTAAGTGATTGTTTGGTTCTGGTTTAATTAATAATGATTTCTTATTTTATACTATCTCAATTTTGAGATAAGAGAATTACACTTAATTTTTGTTATCCAACATTTTGTTGGGCACATTAAAAATAAAACCTACGCCAAATATATTTTCAATGCTGATAGCTGTATCGTCTTTAAAATATTTACGGATTTTAGTAATAAACACATCCAAGCTTCTGCCTAAAAAATAATCATTTTTGCCCCATAAATTTTTCAGCATTTCTTCCCGTTTAATAATTTTATTTTGATGGGCAACTAAATATTTTAAAATCTCACATTCCTTTGCTGTTATGCGTTTTATTGTTCCATTTAAAATCAACGATTGATTTTTAAAATCGAATTGATAAGCGCCAATCAATATTATTTCTGTATCAAGCTCTATTGTACTTGGGTTTGCTCTTCGTATCAATGCTTTTATTTTCCAGAGCAATTCTTCTTCATCAAATGGTTTGGTAATAAAATCATCTGCTCCATTTTCGTAGCCAATTAATTTATCTTCTTTTAGTGATTTGGCAGTGATGAAAATAATAGGAATATGCTTGTCTTTTTTTCTTATCCATTTTGCTAATTCATAGCCATCTAATTGGGGCATCATTACATCCAACAAACAAATATCAAAAGGAAAAGTAGTAAATGCCTTCAAAGCTTTTTCGCCATCATTACAAAGTGTAACTGCAAAATTTTCGGTTTGCAAAAAGTCGCTTAATAGCATTCCTAAATGCTTATCGTCTTCAGCTAAAAGTATATTTATGGTTGCTTTATTCATGTGGTAATGAAATGGTAAATGAAGTTCCTTTATTCAATTCGCTATTCACAATTACAGTTCCGTGGTGAAGTTTAATCATCATTTTGCAATACGCCAACCCAAGCCCAAAGCCTTTTACATGGTGCAAATTGCCAGTTGGTACTCTAAAATATTTTTCAAATATTTTGTGATGAAATGATTTTTCAATGCCAATTCCATTGTCTGAAATTATAATTAACAAGCATTTTTTTTCATTGCTAGTTTCAATTTTAATATACGGATTTTTATCCGAATATTTAATCGCATTATCAATAAAATTACAAATCATATTATTCAAATGAATTAAATCGCCATTGATAAAAAAGTGACTTGCATTTAATTCTATATTTAGTTTTCCGTTTTTGCTTTGTAACTGCAAATGCATTCGTGTGGCTGCATTTGCTATTAATTCATGAAAATTAATTTTGCTTTTTTGCAACGGAATTTTACTATTTTCTAATTCTACAATTCCTAAAATTTGCTCTACTTGTTGTTTTAATTTCTCATTTTCATTCAGAATAATTTCGGTATAATTTTTCCATTTTTCATTTAGTAAAATGGTGTTATCTTTTGATAACATTTTTGTAGCCAATGCAATATTAGTAATAGGTGTTTTAAACTCATGTGTCATGTTGTTTAAAAAATCTTTGGTTTGAGCAGCTATTTTTTGCTCTTTGATAACTGCCAAAATTGTTATCCATGAAAGTATCAAAATCAAAACAATAAGAATAACCGAAACAATAAATGGCATTTGCATTTCAGCCAATATAAATGCTTTTTTATCAGGAAAATTTAAGTGCAAAATCAATTCATTTTTACCATCGTCATTAATGCAAGTTTTATAATTTCCTTGTTGTAAATTCAATAATGGATATTGATTATTGTCTTGTTTTTTTTCTTCTGCAATTGAAAAAGTATAATCTAATTTGATGCGATATACTTTCATGTAATGTTGAATCAACGAATCAATTTTACTTCTATCATCCTTATTCATTTTTAATGGCAAATGTTGAATAGAAAAACTATCGGAACGCAAATCTGTAACAGTTTTCGAAAGAATCATTTCTGCTTTTTCGCTAAATAATTCTTCTTTTATTTTTGCAGTTTCTATTATCCCATTTATCTGAATAATTAAAATTAGCAAAAGTGAAATTGATAATGCAACAAGAAAAATATATGCTTTTTTAAATTTCATTAGTTGTTCAAAAGTAAAGAAATGAGTGTTTATCTTTTCATCGGTAACAAGTCAATAACAACTCAATAACGGGTGCGTAACAAAATCTGATTATTCAGCAATTTAGTTTTGCTGCATAAAATTAAATCAATATGAAACGAATCGTTTTTTTAATAATAAGTGTTTTAGTGTATTGTAACTCATTTGCTCAAGTTTATGTTAGCAAACAATCAAAAGTTATTTTTAAAAAATCGTTATACGCCAAAAGTGGTTTTGTAAGCCATAGTTTGGCTGATAAAAAAGGAAATGTTTGGTTTACTACACCACAAGGAATTTATTGTTATGATGGAAATTCATTTACTATTTATTCCATAATGCCAACATTAAAAGAAGCTTATGTGTATGATGTAATGCCAGATAAAGCTGGAAATATTTGGTTTGCAACAGATGATGGTGCTTATAAATTTGATGGAAAAACGGTAGCAAAATTTCAATTACAAAATAATTCAAATTGGTTTGTACATCCATTCGGAAATTTTAATCAGCCGTCGGTTTCAAATCAAAATAATATAAAGCCAAATGAGGTTAGAAAAATAATGCAAGATAAAGCAGGTAATATTTGGTTTGGTGTGGTAGGCCCAATTGTGTATAGATACGATGGTAAAAATATTACACCAATTAAAGTGATGATTTGTAAAGATGATAACGATTTGAGTTATGGAATCAACACCATTTATCAAGATACAAAAGGAAATATATGGTTTAGTAATGGTGGCTGTGGTTATTGTCATGGCTCGTATCGATTAGAAGCTGCAAATGCTCATCATGCTTGTATTACAGGGAATTGCAAACATGATTTATTGAATGCAAAAGATGCAAAAAATCATGAGGATGAAATACATCGTTTGTTTGCTGAAGTAAAATCTAAGGGTAACAAAAATCATCTTTCAATATCTTCAATTTTGGAAGATAAAAAAGGTAATATTTGGTTTGCTGTGGGCGATAGTGGAGTGTATAAATGGGATGGAAAAATGTTGGTTCAAATTTCGGGAATTGACAATTTTAATAAAGGCTTTGTGATGGAATTATTTGAAGATAGCCACGGTAATATTTGGATGCCTACCGGCGAAAGCGGAATGAATATAGCTTACAACAATGGCATATTTATGTATGATGGAAAAGAGATAAAACATGTTTTAAAACGTGGCGGATTTTCGCCTTCAATATCTAACTCGATAATAGAAGATAACGCAGGAAAAATTTGGATTACTGATGGATTTAAAGGCGGTGTATATTGTTATGATGGCAATACATTTATAAACACAATTGCCAGCGATAGCTTAAAAGATAAGCACATTACCACTATTACAAAAGACACCAAAGGCAACCTGTGGTTTGGTGCTTATGATATGGGTATTTATAAATTTGATGGCAAAACAGTTACCTGTTTTACAAAGGTGGAATAGAAGTGGGTAGCAAAGTAGCTGCAATATGGATACACCAATGAATAGTAGAAGTTAATAAAGATAAATTCGCAACTTATCTCAATGCTATCTTGCAAAAAGGAGGTTATTAAGTAACGCTCTATTCTACTTTAAGTTACCTCACTACAATTTTTTGCGTTTCACTCACTTTGCTTGTTTCACCATTTGGATAATCTAATCGAACCGCATACTCGTAATTGCCTTTGCCTACTAACTCAACATCATTAAACTGATTGAGTGTTGCATCAACATATTTATAAGCTACTAAATGATTATTGTTATACTTTCTTAAAATCACTACGTAATAATTTTTTCCTTTCACATTAGCATTCCAACTCAAATTAGTAACACGTTTTATTGAATCGTATTTAGTGGTAAAATTTTTTACGTTTTCATTAACTGAAGCATCAAATGGTCTGCCAGCAATAGGTTTAGATAATTCAGATTTGTTACCAGCTTTATCAATTGCTTGTAATTGATAAGTATAGAATTTTTTTGCAACAACTTTATCATCAGTAAATGAATTATCGGTTGGTTTTAAATGTGCATATACATCCATTTTTCCCTTATCGTTTTTTCTGTATAACAATTGTTCTTTCACATCTGTATTAGTACTTGGCACCCAATGCAAAATCACCGTTTTATCAGTTACCTTAATATCGTCAAACACAGGCACAACAGGTGCCACAAGGTCAGGTCGTGCAACTTTAATAATGGCTGAAAAAGGAGAGTGATTGAAATTATTATCTAACGCAACTATTTTATAATAAACAATTTTGTTCAAGGTGTGAGCATTCAAACTATCTACAAATACAGTATCATACACTACATCATTTGTAATCAATGAATATTCATCAGTAGGATGGTCAGCCATATAAACACGATAACCTTTCAAATCGGGTTCTTTATTCATTTTCCACTTCAACACAATTCTTCCTGTGGTATCCATTCTGCCACTAACAATAGTTGGCGCAATAGGTGGTGTAGAATCACGGATGTATAAATATCGAGGGTACGATAAACTGTTGTTGCCGGCTGTATCTTCAGCCATTACCACATAATAACTTGTTCCAAAAAAATCTTTTACTTCAGTAGTGAAAGTGGTTTTATCAGGTGTAAGCATTTCACCAACTTTATGAAACGGACCAGTTGCTACCGTAGAATAGCCAATGTAAAAGCCTTTCAAGTCATTTTCATTCTTGTCTTTCTTCCAAGCTAATTGAACTTTTTTATTTTTATCTACATAAATCAAAGTAAGTTGCGGCGGTATTGGTGGTGTTTTATCTCTTCCAAAACCTAATACTGACGGGCTTGGAGCAGATTTTTCAGCAAATGGTGTGATACCAATAATGCGATACAAATGTTTCTCATAATTTTCTTTCACTTCATCTACATAAGCACCACGTTGTGCCAAACCACTCATGCTATCGGCTGTAACGCTGATTGGGTCGTGTGTTATATTAAACCATTTTTTTCCATTGTCATCACTACGTTGAATAATGAAGGCTGTGAATTGAGAATGAAATGCAATAACAGGCCATTCTAATTTTACAGCATGTTCAGCACTTTGTGTAGCCAATGGTGGTGGCGCAGGCAATGTATCAATCACATCTGTTATTAATAAAGTGTAAGCTGAATCTAAACTATGAACTTTATCTTTATACAAACTTCGTAAGCGATAAATGTAGGCTTTTCCTTTAGGAAGATTTTTTTCAACATAGCGCAATCCTAATCGGGTTGCGGTTTTAGAATCATTGTCAGCAGCGAACAAGGCAAACCCCATTCTATTAGCTTGCTCATTGTACTTGTTGATGATATTTTGTTTATCGCCTTCAGTTTTTGCCATTTGCTTTTGATAAACTGAAGCAGCGGCAATTACTTCGTAATGATTAGAAGTATCAATTACTTTTTGCCAAACAGATTCTTGCATTGGTTTGAATGTATCTGCAACTGCTTTAAACACTGCATTTTTTGCACTTGATAAATCTGTGATTTCTGCTTTTTCTAAAATGTAACCTTTTTTATTAGATTCACTCCAGGCAGTATTTTCAGTAACTACCCATCTAAAAACTGTTGAGTCTTTGTAGTTTTTTTTCACTAATAATAAATGTGGTTTACCATCCATATTCATGGTTTCAGTTTTTGCAACTGCTTTCTTGTTTTGAATAGATGGCTTTGAAACCTTTGCTGCACCATTGCTTTGAGCATTTGCCCAAAAAGTTATTAATGCAAATAATAAGACGATAAATATTTTTTTCATGATAATCAGTTTAATGGGGCCTTTTAATTATTGGTCGTGGTGCAACCACTGGTGTTGTTGGAGTTATTGGAGAAATTGAACCTCCAATCCCACTTCCTTGTATCAAGCTTGTATTAAGCACTGGCGGAAAATTACAATTGCCTCTGGTATAGCCATACTCTTTAAAATGTGGATACAAATATTCTACATCGCTGCTTGGGTCAATTTGATTGCAACTGCTATAAAATGGCGGACGATAGAACACTTTAAACTTCACACAATCATCAGTAGCATTACGATATAATTGAGGAGAAGGAACACTTATGTTGGAATGAATTAACCAATTATTGATATCTAACGAATTTAAATGGAAGAACGCCGCCGCTGTAAGTATTGGATGATAAGGATTTGTAGAAAGCGCTATCAATCTTCCGAAATCAACTCCAACATAATTATTTACTGCATTATTAAATGAATTTTGAACAGCGCAATAATTATTCAAACAACCACGATACAAAGTATTATTCAATAAATAATGATTTGGTAAACTTAATGAAGCTGCAGGATTTACAAACGATGCTGTAATGCCACTAAATCCACCAACACCTCCTAATGATGCACTGAAGCCACTTCCGCTACCAACACTAAATGCTGCTGATGACGAATAGCTACCAAATCCGGTACTGAACATACTACTACCAACTGATGAAGCAAAATGGAACATGGATGATGATACACCTGTGCCCAATAAGGCACCACCAAGAAATGATAATCCTAAAATACTGTTGGTTGGTCGTACTTCATAATCTTGCAATGGTAAATCTAAATCGCTTGCTTGACTGGCAAATGGAATGCATTGGTTAAAACTTACCCACTGATAGCCGGGATAACGGAAAAAGTAAGGGTAACCTCTTAATGAAGTTGAATTGGTTTCAATTAATCTTCCATAATCAGTGTACCATTTGCTGCTGGCTACTTTTGAGCCTAATAAAGCATCACGTGTTTGAGTGAATGAACCACGAGTTGAGTTGTCAGCAATCAAATCGTAATAATCTAAAGGTTCATCTGTATCAAAGCCAATTTCATCAACTCTATCTACTGAATTTGTTCCAACATTTCTGAAATAAGCAGAATTTGAACTAACAAATTTTTCATTGAAAGTATTGTATTTGCTGGTTTTGAAGAAGAACATATATAGTAAATGTTCATTGGCATTTACTTGATGTGCTGCATCTAAATTTTTATGAATAGTTTTCACACCGCTTTGAGCTGAAGATGCATAGCGGTTTGTATCGGTTGTGGCTCTTGACATGAATCGAATTGGTGACATCAAGAATGAATAGCAGCCTGCCCGAGCAATATTGCTATCTCTCATTACAATTTGGCAAGCATAAATTTTTTGATTGCTTAATTGTGGAACTCTGTACGTAACTAAATGTGTATAGGTGTTGTAAGATGCAGCACCAGTCAATGTTGCAGAGCCATCCATCGGAACAAATTTTGCTATTAATTTTTGTGTTTTACAAACATTAGGTGCTGGTGCTAACAATGGGTCCATGCTTTGCCACATAAACACTTGCCCTTCTTGACATTCATTTTGTAAATAATAACGCTGGCGTAACATTGGATAAGTGTACACTACATTGCTTTCAGGAATATGGTCAGGATATGCACCGGTAGTGAAATTCACGGTTTTAGTTTCACGAACAGGAGTGCCATCTAATTTCAAACTTTGCACCCATGATGCGCCTTGCATTTCGTATGCAACCAATGAACAATTTAAAGTGTAGGGTGTTCGGGGCAATAACATATTATCAGGCATCATTGTAATTTGATCACGATTGCTGTTGTAACTAATTGCCGCAGCTGTAGTAGCAGAGCCATTTTTCAACTCAAATTTTTCTAATACAAATTTGAAAGTACGTACTCTATCTGTTCCGTCATCTAATGTTTCAGTAATTGAAAAGCTTCTATCTAATGATTGATTAAATGCGGCTTGCATTATTTCATCCACACTTGCACTACTTTCAGGTTTTACATCAGCAATGATATTCATACCAGCCAAAGGATTTTCTAAAGGCGGTGAACAACGGTTGCCTTGTTGTACTTCAAATCTGCAATTGCCATGTACCAATCCTCCTAATATATTGTAGTAAGCTGCAAAAGTTCCTTTATACCAATTAGGATTTGGAAAACCGCCTTGTAATAAACCAGCCATACCTAAATCAATAATAGTATATTTTCCATGAATAAACCATAAGTCAACCTTGATTCCGATTTCGCCTGCAGCATAAGCGTAGAGCCTACCTTGTGCATACCAGCCATTTGCACCTACACTACCAACTACACCATCGCAAACAGTTCCATCAGGTACTTTTACTAATGATAAATCAAATCCAAAACCTAATCTTAATCGAGCATAAAAAATTAAAAATTGTAAATCGCCTGTATCAAAATCTAATCCGGCACCCATTGCAAAACCATTTCCGGTAGTAATGCCGCCAGCCCGAGTTGAGCCATCAATGCCAGTTGTACAATGTTCCCGAATAAACTGTGGTAAATCGGCATCGGTTGGTAATGGCAAATTCATCCCTACCATAAAGTACATCCAAATTTGTGCATTGAGTGGACCTAACACAATATCCAATCCTAATTTTTCAGAAGGCGTTCCTATTTTAATGTACCATAATCCTGTGCCATCAGCATGAATCCAGGCAGTGCCTACAACATTACCCGGCTGTGTATGCCCATGAATAATTCCGCCAGCAATATTGGCTGATACACTTAAAACGCCATCAAAAATATTATGTGTAAAACTGTACCCAATTCCTATATGACAGCCAACTTGCGGTTCAGAGGCATCAGCAACACCTTGTGTCATAAATCTTCCATTACCATTTAGGTACATACTATCTATGCCACCTTCACGTGTGAAGAATGCACCAAATTCAATATCGCCATTCATGGCATTGCCACCACCTGTTGTTCCAAAAATTACTTTCACTTTAAAGCCAAAACCCATGTGGTCATCAGGTATATAATTTGCTCCGCTATTGGTAGATGAAGGACTAGAAGCATCAGCAGCAGAGGCATCTCTCATGATGTTGTTAGCACCTGTTGGCAAATTTTGCATGCGCATACCATACGATGCACCACCACCCAAACCATACAATGCAAACTGACCGAATGAAATTCCGGTGCTAAATAAAACCTGTGCATCAACTGCCCAATAACGATTGCTGCGCACTGTGCCCGATTGCACCATTGCTGTAATATCAATGTTCATACCTGCATGAATGCCCACATGTATATTACCTTTGAAACCATTGCCATAGGTGGCATCATCATTATAAATTCGTAAATGTCCATCAATTGATACCACACCAACATTGCCATGAATTTCAATTCCATCTAATTGAATGTGGTCAAATTGCCAGATTTGAATAGGGTTTGAAACATTTTGCAAATTTAATTTTCCTAAAATTGACATTGATGCCGATGCACCAAAGGTGTTTCGTTCGCCAGTGATATTTACAGCGATTGTGAATTGAATTCCCATCAACGGGCTACCATCAGCCGCTGTACCTGAGGCTATTCCAATGTCTCTTATTTCAATTGGAAAACCTTGTGCCCTTCTGTTTGAACCGCTACCGCCACCACTTTCACCATCAGCGCCATCTATCATTTCATTTTCATATAATGCTTGATGCATTAAGTATTCATCATCTTGTTCGGTGTTTGGGCCATGATCATTGTAAGCATAGTTATCAAAATCATTAAAATTAAAATTACTACCATGGCCTCCGCCGCCAGGAGCTCCTCCTAAGCCACTAAATGGTGAGCCATCATCATTTCCAAAATGTACAGCACTCGAATTAATGTAAGGTGCAGTAGTTTGAATCACTAAGTTTTGAAAGGTTAATAAATCTAAAGTCACATTTCGTGCAGGGCCTACATTATCAAAATGAATACTAATACCACCCGTCAAAGTGGCTGCAGCATTAAATCTTCCAGTTCCTCCGTTGTAAGTTAAATCAATATGTGATGAACGATCGAGATGAATATTTGCTTGCCATAAACTTGCATTGATATCAGCTCGTGGATGAATATTGAAAGTAAAATTTAATCGGCGAACGCCACTATCGCCGCCTCTGGCAGTATCGGCCATGGCTAATGTTGCACCATAATATAAAGCACTATCACTAATTGGAATTTTTATGCCACCACTCAAATGCCCACTCACAAATGAGTTAGCAGTGATTGTTAATCGGAAAGTATCTAACGAAAAAGCCCAATGGTCAATATTTCCGTTACCGAAACTAATGATGTTGTGAGCAAATAAACTTCCACTCACACCTCTTCTATCTATCAATAAATCTTCAATGCCTGCAGTAAATCTGCCTGAACCAGTATTGCGTTGAAACTCAGGCGGAAGGCTCACTGACAAACGTTTCATATAAAATCCTTTCCAAGTTGCATCGGTAGTTCCGTTGTATGGTGCGGCTGCATAACCATCAGGAAAATGCATATCAGCACCATTTCGTGAAGCACTTAAATCTAACACTAAATTTTCAGCATTAAAGCCCCAACCTGGTGCACCAACAATTTGAAAATGCGGCATGTTGGCTTCAATAATAAAATCATTTGGTTTACGAATAGTGGTTGAAATAGTTAATTCTACTTGCCCTGCGCCAACTGTTCCATCTTCATTATCAGGCACAATTACATTTCGGCTAAAGCGAACAAAACCTTTTATTCTCAATTCTTCAAAGCCTTGGCAATTCCATTTCACATAAGTTCCGCTATCTCCTGCTGCAATTCCATTCCATCCTTTCAGCCCAATAAATGTGCTATCGCCAAACATGGCTTGAATATCGCCTGGCAAAAACAACAAGCCTTTTCCGCCACACAAACCACCAGGATGAATTTCAATTCCGCCAGCTCCTAAGCCAAGCGTACTGTGTAAATCAGGAATATCAAATGCGGTAACCGCATTCACCGAAGCACTGCGTTTTCCAAAACTCATGCCTACCACACCAACAGTAAATGCAACACCATCAATTGTATTTTGCACTCCAATCGGCATCCCGATAGGTTCGCCTCGGCCTGCTTGTACTAATCGAGCAACGCTGCTTGCAGCTCGATTAATATTTGTAATTGTATTTTGCGATAATCCAGGAATTACTCTTCTAATCATGGTATCGTTTGCAATTGTAGGATTGATGAGGCTTGTAGAATCAACGGTTGCTTTTACTTCACCATCAAACATTCTAAAATTATTGTTTGATAAACGATGAACTTTCAAATTTGTAAACGCAACTTTTACTTTGCAATTTAAAAACGGAACATAAATAGTTCCTGTACCAGCACCATTTCCGTTAGATGAATTATTGGTTACTGTTACAATTTTCATGGCAAATAAACCTACACGAACAGAATCGTTTACAGCTAAATGAATAGAATCGGCAGCGGTTTCGGTGATGCCTGGCGTATAAGTGCAAGTAGCATTGCAATCAGGTGATACAGCAGGTGTTTCTTCATCATGGGGCGTTGATGGGCCACCACCACCTGCACTGCGATTACCAATGTAAAATCTGCTTTTCACATCGTTATAAATTCCTGCATTTAAGTTGCTTACATCTTGTGCCCAAGCCACTCGGCAATACCACCAACCTGTATCTTGAGGATGACTGAAATCTAAATTCTTCAACACATCTTTATAAATTCTTGAATCTGCTAAGGAAGCATTATTTCTGATTTCAGGCCAAGTAGCATACACAGTACCTGTGGCGGTGTCCTTGATTGATGCACCATGTACGTCAGCGCCTGCACCACCAAAATTTTCATCACGTGAAGTTTGTAATATCCAACGTTGATTAATTACACCTTGAATGTATAATTGATTGCTGCCTCCAGTTGTGTTATCGTTGCGTACAATATCTGTTTCAGGCTGCAACATCGCAGGTTTATCAGCATTTTTAAAACTAAATTGAACTGATGCGGATGGACTGATAGTATCATTATTAATTGGCGAATGAAAAGTAGGACGGCTCATACCAGCATTAAATAAATCATTTGCACTTCCGTTGTAAGTGGTTGAATGATTATCTCTCATGATAAATGTACCGTTTAAATTATGCGCTTTACCATTCAATAACCAGGTTGGCGAACTGCTGTGATGTTGATTGATGATGATGAGCGATGCTCTTTCTTTATCAAGATCAGGAATTAATGTAACATCTTGTTGCGTATTTAAAGGGCCATGTGGCCAATCAACCTGCCGAGTTTCTGTTTCAGTTTCTGTCAACCCTACTATTGATAAATCAGTACTGAATCGTCTATAATCATTTGAGTAAGGATTGTATTGCACAATAACAGGAAAGGTTGTCCAAGGATTCCACATATTGGTTTTAGGCCAATAAATAGTTGTGGTAAATGCAGCGCTAGTGCCACTTACAGGTGCATTGCCATAATCAAAATAACAAACTGTTGAGTAGCCATTTTCTTTAAAATTGTTGATTGTATTATTATCCTTTATTTGAACTTGATAGGCATATTTCTTTCCTGTTTCCAAAGCCAAATCTGAAGAAGAAATATTATACACAAGATTTTTTGTGTATTGATCAACAATAATATTTGTGCTATTGGTAATGGCATCATTAGGTGTCATTCCATTGGGCACTTCCACTACTTTTAAATGATATTCAATATCAGCGCCTACCATATTTATTCCAGCAGGCATGGTCCAACTCACTGGTACATTTTGCGGAGTATTTGCAGTAACTCTTGTACTACAAATAGGTTGAGTGAATAGCGGTGGTTCAATCATTCTTACCATGAACATTGCACATGATGCACCTACATCAGGCGGAGAAGAAAGCGGTGTAACGCTTGCAGCTGACCAATCATAAGCTGTTACGCAGTAGGTATAATTACCATCAGGTATAACACCTGCAGCAATCATTTCATTACTAATGCCAGTATAACTCAAGTTGGCTACATTGTACAATGGTTGCAAATCAGTTCTATTCAATGTTAGATTTTGCATTGGTAAAATCTCAATGTATTGCGATGGCCTATTGTTTGGCAATAGCGTTGCTGCAATACTTCCATCAGAATTACGCAATCTTCCACCAAAATAAATTTTATAGGTATTGGTGGGTGATGTGTTTTGTATATTTAAAGTAATCCTACTCATATCAGCCATGTAATCACGAAAATAACTGCTATAAGGTGGAGCTATTTGCACATGCACTTGCAACGGATAAACCTGTGCAGATGCGGCTTTCAGCAATAAACTTAAAATGAAAACGAGTGTAAATATTTTTTGCTTCATGATGAAGAAATTGATTTTTTTAGAATGAATAAGTGTAACTTAAATTAGCTCTGCCTTCAATAAATGACTTGCTAACAACGCCACTATTTTTTAATATACTCAAGCCACCACGAAGGCTGTGATGCTTGTCAATCCTGTATCCTGCAGTGAATCCTCCACTTAAAATTGACCCATTAGTTTTGCCATTGTTCAAGCTAAATTGATAATTGGCATTTACACCTACAGGGATTTTTTTCTTTACAGTTTTGTTGAATCCTGCACCAGGCCCAATCAACAAATACTCATACAACTTGCTAGTGTTTTGTGTGAAATTCGCATTGACTGAATACCCCATATTTTTTGCAAACCACTGATGCCCATAGCTTAACGATGCCATTTTTACATTGCTATTATTATAACCTAATTGATTGGTGTATTGATTAAAATCTTGTGTTTGCTGATAAATTAAATTGATGTTAAAATTATTTGCACATGTTTTATTGTTGAAATTTAAACTGTGGTACATTGTTGCATTTAAGTTTGTTAAGGCTAACCGAAAACTATCTGTAACAGGCAATAGGCCTGCTTTTTGAGTAATTCCATAATTTGAAAAATTTAACCCAGCAGTATAATGACTTGAAAAAATTATATTTACATTGGCACTATAAATTTTTGATTCAGTAGTTGCTGCTTTTGTTTTTAAAACATTATCGTACTGCAAACCAAAGCTGCCATTGAATTGTAGCTTTTGTTTGAAAGCATTGAAGTTAGGCGCAATGGTATACGATTGAATATCTTGCTGAAAATAATAAGCACCAAGCGTTGAGAAAGTTGGGTCAATTCTTTTGTAATTAACACTAACTCCCCAAACTGTGTAATTTAAACCTATAGCTGCATCACCAGCAGCATTCACATGTGTTGAAGCATTAACGGTTTGATATTTTTGGGCTTGTTTCAAATAGCTATTGTTGCTTTCGCCCAATTTCAAAGTGCTATCATTTCTTGTGTTTTCGGTCATCAAGCTTGCTGCAGCGTTTGAGGTAATGTAAAAATGTTTCATGATGGTGAATCTGAAACTATAACCTAATGTTTTATTTTGCTTAGGTGTATTTTGATAAACATCAGTAGCTGGAATAATAATAGAACCGTTTTTATCAGCAAGTGAAGAAAAAATTAAATCGAAATAATTTTGCGATTTGCCAATACCAATTTTTGTAGCCCATCCCCAACGCTCAAAAGTAGGTGTTCCTTTAGTTTGTAAGGAATCGTATGTAATTGCCTTTTTGAATCGGCCATACATGGCTCCAAATCTAAAAACACCTGGATTTAATTCTAACCCACCACCCAAAAATCGTGAACCGCCTAATGTATAAGCATTAAAAGTCATGCTGTTATATCCCAAATAAAATTTCATCCATTTGTATGTTGGGCGTACACCGTATTGATTGAATGGTTGATTATAGCTGCGTTGTTGCTCACTCACTGTGGCGCTTATAGGGAAAGCCATTCCATAAATCACAGGTGTCAAGTTGCCATTCAACATCCAAGTGGCTGGGGCATATCTAGCTGCAATGCCATCAACACCATAACCCAAAACGGTTCCAGTGATGCTGCCTGACATACGAAATGGTTTTTCTTTATGAATGGCGCTAAGCTCCTGAGCTTGCAGTTTGAACGCAAATAAAAGTAAAATGAAAAGTATTTTTCTTTTCATAAGTGTTAATAGGTTTAGGTAATTGGCAAAAGTACAAAATGAAATCAGACCATGTTTCAATAAGATGACTAAAGATATCGGGTTCAACTAATTGGTAGTCCATCAAAAAAGACCATTTACATCAATTAACCATCAAAAAAAATTTAGAAATTAAGCGAAGCTAGTCACGAATATCATTAAAAATATTATTGAATGAGTAGATCAAGAATTGATTCATAGCATTTTCAAATTATTGTTTGGGGGCTTGATTTTCTATCGCTTCTTTTATCATTAAAGAATCTATTAAACAAAGAAGCCTCTAAAATTTCTGAGGCTTCTTTAACTTCTTTTAATCTTTAAATTATACTGATTGCGTTTTTAAAATAGTTCAAATTTCGTTACACTCATTTGTACTATTTTGTTGTTGCAATTGTTATTACTTGATTAATTGCAAGCGTTGCGTTTGAACTCCTTCGCTATTCTTTAATGCAACTATATATAATCCGCTGTTCAACAAACTAACATTCAAACTAAATTTATTATTTCCTTCAGTTTGATGAAGTTCATTTTGATTCATCACTTTTCCAGCAATATCATAAATAGTAACCACAGCATTTTCATTTGTTAAGGCTTCATACATCAAAGTAAATTCTGATGAAGCTGGGTTAGGATAAATAGTAAAATCAACAGCTTCTGTTTCATCAGTAATTTCATTCTTATTTCCATTAGTATAACGAGCCAAAGTTGAGCTACTTGTTGTAACTTTTAAAGTATAGTTAGCAGTTGTACTATAAACACCGCCATAGCCCAATACTTTAACATACCAAGTACCTGCACCAGCATTATTCTTTACATACTTTTCATTAGTAGTTCCAGCTTTGATAGATTGACCAACATAAGTACCTGCGCTATTATAAATTTCAATATCAAAATCAGCAGGTAATGTTGTTAGCTGAACTCTGAAATTTTTTAACGTAGCAGTAGTTGAGAATTTATACCAATCAACATCACTTGATGAACAAATTTTAGCTAAATAAGAAGTACCTGAATTAACCGAATAAGCAGATGAAAGAACATCATTTGCTTCATAAGCATCAGTACATCCAACAGCTACAGCTGTAGTTGAAAAACTTGTTGTTCCTGAAAAAGCGCTTGTATTGTTAGTTCCGCAATTAGCTTGTACTTGAAAATCATAAGAAGTAGAAGCTGATAATCCTGTTAAATTTAATGATGTTGAACTAGTTGATGTAGCTATCCAAGTAGCTGATGAGGTAGCTTTATAATTTACATTATAACTAACGGCTGAACTAACTGCACCCCAAGAAATAACAGCAGATGAAGAAGTTATTGATGAAGCTCCTAATCCTGAAGGGGTTGAACAAACTGGTGTTGAACCTCCTGGCATACAGCCCAATGAACTTAATAATCCTTCACGAGCTCCGCCAGTTGCAAACAAAGCATTCATTCTTGAACTTTGCCCTGTAGTAAACATATACATACAAGCATCGTCAGTATAATCCATATAATTCATAAACATATCGCCATTAGGCCCATTGCTGCATGTTACATGCGGAAAAGTTGGACAACCATAATTAGATGTTTGTTGAGTTGGTGTATCTCCTACTTGATCATTACCGCAGTTAGCATCTCCCCAAATGTGCCGAAGATTTAACCAATGACCAACTTCATGAGTAGCTGTTCTTCCCAAGCCATAAGGAGAAGCTGCTGTACCCATGTTGCCAAATGCTGTATAGTTTATTACCACACCATCAGTTGCTGCAGCGCCACCAGGAAATTGAGCATAACCTAACAATCCACCTCCCAAATTACAAACCCAAATATTTAAGTATTTAGTAGCATCCCAAGCGTCATCGCCACCATTGGCAGATTTTTTTACATAATCATTACTTGAAAAAGAAGTGACAGATGTTGATTTACGAACAATACCAGTGGTGGTAACACCTGCTGGCGTTTGTTGTGCCAAGCAAAATTGAATTTGTGTGTTTGAAACCAATCCACTAAAAACAGATGGAACTAAAGCTACATCAGCATTTGCAGCAGCAAAATCTTGATTTAACACAGCAATTTGCGACAAAATTTGTGCATCACTAATGTTTTGTGTAGCATTATTGTAAAGCACATGAACAACAACAGGAATATTAATAATGGCTTTTGCATGACCATTGTTTGCAGCAATAAACTGATTAGTATGTTGCTCAATTTGATTCATCTTGGCAGCCAAGGTTGGGTCATCTTGCATTTGTTGTTGCAAGTGACTCATACTACCACAATTGCGCTGTGCTTGTGCATTTGAAAGAAGTAAAAGAAAAGAAAAAAGTAAGGGTAGAAAAATTTTCTTCATGCTATTTAGGTTTTGGTTTTTGCAAAATCGCAAGTACGAATATACAAATTTTTGAATATCTTTTTTTTGTGGTTAGATTCTTTTTAAATGTCAATCGCTGCAATGTATATCAAACGAATAAATTCATTTACCATAAAAAGGTAGCTACGGAGCTTTAGAGGTTGTTGGGTTGGTATTGCTAGTAACAGGATGTGCCTATGGCACTTTGAATACAATGTAGTTTTGCTTCTTTGGGAGCTTACTGATAATAGTAAAATGCAAATGACTAAAATGCTAAACTAATGGGTGCTAACATTGGCATAAAAATTATCTATCTTTATTTTATTACTTTTGAAAAAAATAACCGAATTGACTTATGGGAAGAAACCTATTTAATACCAACAAACTATTTTTTGCTTTTGTATTTATTTTATCAAGTTGCAATTTTAACAAGAAATATTATTACAAAGAAAACTCCAAAGCAGAAAAATTAATTGAGGCATCTTCTGACTCAGCTGCTTATTTGGAAGCATTTAAGAATTTTGAGATATCTAAAAAGGTATTCAACGACATAAAAAAGTCATTAGGTAGTTCTGGCTTGGAAGCACCAATTAGCTTTGAGTTATTAAATGAGGGGCATGAAAACATAACATATAAAATATCGTTTGCAAATAAAGATAGTTTAGAGAAAGCAATTGTTAAAAGAATTAATCATTTGCCAAATAGTTTTGAATCGTCTGTTGCTAAAGCAAAAAATGGAACTACATCAATGTATGACACCGTAGGACTTTACTTAGCCCCTATAAAGGTTCTCACAGCAAATTTTGTAACAAAAGAATATTCCAATTACAAAGACATTACATTAAGCTATAAAAATGTAAGTAGTAAAAAAATATCAGCCATAAGATTCAAATGGTATGGTATTAATGCTTTTAATGAGCCAGCTGACATGGGTGGTTTAATAGAAGGTTGGGGCGGAGGATTCTCTGATGACCCATTAAGAGCAGGTGTTACGGACTATGCAACATGGAACATATTAAGCAGGGACGGTAAAAAAATATTAATAGCCTATCCATACGAAGTTGCTTATGATGACGGAACAAAATGGGAATTGAAATAGTAAGATGTGTTGGTCATGCCAACACCTGACAGAAACCCTAAAGCCATTCTATTTGTGATGATGGATTGTATCAAAATAATAAGCACAAGTTCACTTTAAATAAATGCCTTGTTGCAAACTTAAACTATAGTAGAAAAAGAAGTAATATAAAAATGAAAGCACTTTATAAAGAACTCCTTGAAAATTCTATTGCCGCTTCATTATCTGCAATAGAAATCTATAATAAACCAGATTTTAAATATAGAAATGAAGTTTTTGTAATTTTAATCATTAATTCTTGGGAACTTTTATTAAAAGCAAAAATAGTAAAGGATAATAGTGGAAAAGTTAATTCAATTTATATTTATTACAACAATAGAATTAAAAAAAATAGAAATAAAACACCATTTACAATTGACATATTTGAGTGCATAAAACAACTAAAACTATCTGATACATTAACAGATAATTTAACATCCTTAATTGAGATTAGAGATAGTTCAATTCATTTTTACAATAGACAAAATTTAAGTTATATTATTTATTCATTAGCGGCAGCTTCTTTGAAAAATTATCAGAAACTTTGCAAAGATTGGTTTACTCGTGATTTGTTAGAGTATAATTTTTATATATTGCCATTAGGATACAATTTTAATTTCAAAACATTTTCATTAATGGAATTGAATAAAGAGCCTGATACAATAAAAACCTTGTTGGAAAACATAAGTCAAAACCAAAATAAACCATTAAAGGATGGTTTTCAATTTACTTGCGAAATTGAGCTAAAACTAACTTCTGCAAAAAAAATAACAGAAAAAACTGACCTAACAGTTTCAATTGATAATAATTCTACAACAGCCACTGTAGCTGTAATTAAAACCCAAAAGCTGACCGACCAATACCAATTAAGTTGGACTGAATTATGGAACAAACTAAAAACTGATTTTCCAAATTTAAGGCAAACTGACTACATAAAATTATTACAAAAGAACAAAATTAAGGACAATAAAAAATTTTCAAATTACAATTTTCGAACTAAAAAAGACGAAGATAATTTCAATAAAACTGGTAAGGTAAAACAAGGAACAAACTCAATTTACAATGAAGAATGTTATTTGTTTTTGCATAATGAAATAAATAAAAAATCATTGTAAATGTTTAACTACCAGCCGCAGTGGATGTTCTGAATCGGATTTGCAATCCGATTCTAATGAGTGAAGGATTTTAAATCCTTGTTTCAAAAGCAATGGATTTTTAATCCATTGCAGCATATTTTATTTTCTTAAAAACTTCTACTCATCCCCAACACCCATCTAAATTTCACATACTGTTCGCCATAAGGCGGACGGTTTAAGAAAATGAGATTATGCTACTCTCTTTTTTTTAGAAGATAATCTGTCAATGGTTTTTGTTTTAGACGGAATTTTTCTTCTAGTATTTTGTGCTTTTAGTTCAGCCATCAACTTTCTGAAATCAATTAACTCTTCATCTGTCCATGGTTTTGATTCAACAGTGAAATCAACATTTTTTGGTTCTCTGATTAGTCCCATTTTGATTATGATTTAAAATATTGCGAAATTAACCTTAACGCAGCTTTGGTTTCAATAAACATTCTAAGCCCACGAAAATGAGTTGCATAAAGTGATTCTTGATAATGTTTTATTAATGATGTTTTAGCATCAAATGCAAGAAACCCTTGATACCCTTTGTCAACAGAAACTTTACAAGCATATGCCACCAGATTTCCAGGAACGCCTAAATATATCTTGCCTTTATTTTTATTGAATTTTGCACTTTCAATTAAGTGCATGAAAATATGGTCTTGTTTATCTTCAATACTAATAAGCCCCTGTATGATAGTTGGATTATTTACCGTTGTAAGTTTGTAAATTTCTTTGGTTTTGTCTTTGATTTCATAACTCCAATCAAATTGCCAATCAGTTTTCTTAATTTGATTAGCATCCTTTAATGTTAATCGAACAATTTCAGTATCAAATATTTCGCCTGTAGAAATATTTTCAATAGAATTTGTGAGCTTGTCAATCACAAAGTCAAGTGGTTTATGTCTTGATTTTTGCATAGTTCAAATATACAAATTAATTATCAAAAAATTAGGACTATCCAGCTGAATCGGATTGCAAATCCGATTCTAATGAGTGAAGGATTTTAAATCCTTATTTCAAAAGCAATGGATTACAAAGCCGTAAAAGTCAAGCTCTTTTTTGTTGAATCGTACCGAAGCTTCGATACTGCGTAAAGCCTTTGCTTTGGTGGCTTACTAATTTTATCGGCATAGGTCAGTTCTCCTTGTTTCAAAAAACTACTTGCCGGAATTCAGAACTTTTTCAATGTTGTAATAAATTTCAATTAAGGTTTTGTAATTAGGGTTTGATTTCTGAAACAAAAACGAAGTGTACAATTTTTGTGTTTCGCTAAATTTTATTTCATTATCAATTTTAATAATTTTGTTTTTGAAGGTTGACTTTTTATACCAACGATCAAACACATCAAATCTAAGTTTTGCTTTTTCATCTTCATCTGAACAAACATACACTAAAGCATTGTCAATATTAGCAAAAAACCGTTCGATGATAATTTCAATTGTCAATGAAACTCTTGTATCTAATGGTTCAATATCATCAGTAGCTTTATCAATTACAATTTGGTAAATATGGTCAATATCAATTCCTGCTATGGTTGAAAAAGTGTAATCAGCAACAAAAGCTACCCTAGATAAAATCGAATTTTTGGTAGTGAAATTATACGTGTTGGTAATATTATCAAAGGCAAAATTATATGGGCTTTGCAAAATGAATTCCTTTTTTGGTAAGCGATGATAAAGATTTTTTACCTTTGATATAAGCCACAACATCTTCTTTATCAACCATCATTTTTGAAAGTGATTGTAATATATCTGACTTTTTAAGTTTCTTTTTCATGCTACAAAATTAGCTACAAATTTATGGAAATCAAAAAAATTAAAAACTTCTACTAACTCCCAATACCCAACGGAATTTAAAATACGATTCGCCATAAGGCGGACGATTTAAAAATATTGGCATATCAAATCGAATAGTAAATGGTTTGATGGCATCTAATTTTCCCCAACGCTTAATGGTGAATGCTGTTCCTAATCCTGCATCCATTCTAAATGGTGCTGTATAATCACCAATGATGGTGTTGTTCAAACTATCATCATAAATAATTGCGCCACCATCGGCAAATCCATATACATCAACATGTAGCCAATTACGGAAAAACTTTGGAGTGAATTTTATATAGTCATCAAAGTCAACTTCTACACTGCCTGAAAAACCGCTTCTGCCTTTGTGGGTGAAATATTGATAAGCATTATTTCCAAATTGCTCAATGGCTAAATATCCAGCATAGCCACGTAAATTCAAACCTCCGCCCATTTGAAAATTTGATGTGGTGGTTTGATAATGCATCCAATCATTCGGCACATAACCTACTGAACGAGTAAATTTATTTTCAGCCATTTCTTCAGGCGATGCTCCTGCTAAATACAAAGCTGATTCATTCGGCAATTTACCTGAACTTAATCTTCCGAAGGCTCTGGTTTTAATGTCAAATTTTTTCCAACGAATCGTATTGGTTACTGTCATTTGCAAATAGCTGTAAGGATTCCAATGAATACTATCTTGACTATTTGAGCCTACTCTGCCTTCTACTAAAATTTTGCCTGTGCCTTTGTAGTAGCCATAATTATGTTCCCAACCGCCATTGATGTTCATGTTGTTTTCAGTTTCACGAATTGTGTTTGAGTAGGCATTTATTAAACGTCCGTTGCCGTCAATATCAAATACATTGCGGCTTAAGCGGTTATCACTTAAATAATTTTCATAGCCCCAATCGTTGGCATTAAACAAATATCTTTTATCAAATTGCTCCATCTTTTTGAAATTGATGAAGAATTTATTTTTAGCATTTGCTTGCAAATTGAATTGAAATTTTGCCAAACTTAATCCATCTAAAATTCTTGCCTGAGCTTGAATAGATGAGCCTTTCAAAAATTTATCAGTAGCTCGTTGAGCTTCAATATTAAAATTGATTTTGTTGTAAATGCTCAATCCATCTTTGTTATTTTTTACATAATCAGTTTCAGCTACATTATTGAACAAACGTGTATTGTACCAAACGGTAGCCGAGAAACTATGTTTGTAATTCATGTAATTTCCGTTTACATGCAATCCTAATTTCATTCCATCTACACCATTCCACCATAGCTCTGGTCGCCATTTTATTATTTCTTTTGTCCAATCCATGGGCTGATTTATTTGTGCATCAAACAACCATTTTGAATTATTTTTCCAAGCATTATTTCGCATATCATTATCGGCTAATCGCAATGATGTATCAATCATCACATCTTTTAATTTTGCATTGAGTTGTGCTTCAAAAACATATTGCTTCCTAAATTTTCCCCAGCCCCACCATTTTGGTAAAACTGATGCCGAAGTATTTTTTACAAACCAAGTATTTGGTATATGAAAATCATACGTTTTATTATTTTTATCAATCACTCGTAAATCAATAGGCATCTGCATTTCGCCATTGCGTTGTAAAGTGATTTTATATTTATTGTTTTCCAATCGTTGCACATTTCGTACTTCGTAATCAATTGTTTTTGATGTTTCCATCCATTCATCAAAAAACCAATTCAAATCAACTTTGGTAGATTGATGCATGCTGTTTCTGAAATCTTCAGGATATGGATGACACATTTTCCATTGATTGAAATAATTTGAAAAGCCTTTCCAGAACAATGAATCACCCAACACATATTGTAAATTAAACAGCATAGTTGAAGTTTTGAAATACACATTTCTGTAACCGCCATCATGATTTAATGCGCCACCAAAATCATCACTGTGAGTATTTAAAGTAGCCGAACTTTCACGGATGGCATCCATCATATAACCATTATAGGTTTCACTACTACGCATTACATCTTTTTGTTTGAATCGATTTACAAACCACGATTTTGATTTAGGTTGAATGCGATATTTTCCATCAATTGCTTCACAAGCATTGGTGTTTAAAAATTGGGTGAAGCCTTCATCTAACATAGCTCGATAAGTTTCATTATTGCCCACCATTCCAAAAAACCAGTTATGCCCCACTTCATGCGCCAACAAATCTCTGTAACCTGGGTCGCTGCCTCCATCTAAAGTAAGCATCGGATATTCCATTCCATCCTGAGCATCAGCCACCACCATTTTAGGGTAAGCATACATACCCACTCGGTTGCTATAATATTCAATCACTTTGGCGGTGTAGTCAGCTGCATTTTTCCAACCAGCAGCATGACTTTCTTGCACTAACGAAACAATTTTAATTCCGTTCCATTCAGCTTCGCCAATGCGATACGAAGGGTCGGCAGTGAACGCAAAATCATGAACATTGGTAGCATGGTATTTCCAAGTTTTTCTGTTGGCTGATACATAAGGAATTATTTCAGAAGGCTTGTTTGATTTAATTGAAGAAGATTTTTTATCGATGAAATTTTTGATATCTAATTTTTTTCTTAATTCAAATGGCATTGCCTCCTCTTCATTTTGCAACCAGCCTGTAGCTTCAACTACATAGTTTGCAGGAAAATTTAGGGTAACATCAAACGAACCATAATCACCATAAAACTCTTTACCCATGTGCTGTTGCACATCCCAACCAAACTTTGCATCATACACACAAATACGTGGATACCAATGTACGCCGTCATAATGTCTGTAACCTGCTTCATCTTTATGCCCCACTTCATCAAATTTTTTCATGCGGCGGCGCTGTGTTCCATTATCCCAATAGGTTTTAAAACTAATTTGAAAAGCCAAGCCCATATTAGGCGGCAACACTTTGTTCAACTTTATTTTTACAATTGAAAAATCTTGCTCAAATGTTACATCATCGCCATTTATTCGGAT
>JBEANU010000186.1:0-9595 GCA_041165265.1 Bacteroidota bacterium
AGGTGGCTACATTGGTTGATACATTTGGTTTGCATGAATTAACTACTCCGCCAATGAAAATTAGTGTGAAGGCGAAGTAATTGTGAATATAAAAAAAAACATATCAATACGGGTATATCTAGTGTATATCGGCTTGGTGCTTTGGGTAGGAGCATTGATATTTAAAATTGTATTAACGCAACAAGTACATGGTAGTTATTGGAAATCAGTAGCCGATAGTTTGACAACTGATTACAAAAAAATTGAGGCGGAACGTGGGAATATTTATAGTGAAGATGGGCGATTGTTAGCCACCTCATTACCGTTCTTTGAAATACGGATGGATACAAAAGCTGAACTGGTGAGCAATGAATTGTTCAGGGCAAAATCAGATTCGTTGGCGCTTTGTTTAGCAAGATTATTTAATGATAAATCTCAGGAAGATTATCGCAGATTGATTGTTAATGGCAGAAAAGATAAAGAAAGATATTTGTTATTAAAGCGACGGGTTTCTTACACCGATTTATTGATGGTAAGAAAATTTCCGATTTTTAATTTAGGAAGATACAAGGGCGGATTGATAGCTATTCAACAACCACGACGGGTAAATCCTTTTGATTATGTGGCTTTACGAACCATAGGATTGAGTAGGGAAGGAGCTCAGAAAGTGGGATTGGAAGCTAGATACGATACTTTTTTATCGGGCACAAATGGTAGGCAGTTAATGCAACGAATTGCAGGAAATACTTGGTTGCCAATATCAGATGAAAATGCAATTGAACCACAAAACGGTAAAGATATTATTACCACTATTGATGTGGGTTTGCAGGATGTAGCTGAAAATGCATTACTAAATACATTGGTAAAAAATGAAGCAAAACATGGTTGCGTAATTTTGATGGAAGTAAAAACAGGAAAGATAAAAGCCTTGGCAAATTTAGGACAAGATGAGAGCGGAGCTTATTCTGAAAATTTTAATTATGCCATTGCTGAAGCCATTGAACCAGGTTCAACATTTAAAATGGCAAGCTGTGCAGCCCTTTTAGAATCGGGCTTGGCAGATACTTCTACCATGGTTGATTTAGAGCATGGCCATAAATTATATGGCAAACAAAAAATGACTGACCATGAATTAGCTGTGAATTATGTTTCGTTAAAAACGTGTTTTGCTATTTCATCAAATGTTGGTATTTCGAAATTAGTAACTACTTATTTTGGAAGTAATCCGCAAAAATATTTTGATTATTTAAAGCAATTTGGATTGACGGAAAAAACAGGAATTGATTTGGATGGTGAAGCAAGGCCTGATGTAAAAAATACATCATCAAAGTATTATAACAAAGTTGTTTCGTTGCCTTGGATGAGTGTGGGTTATGAAGAAAGAGTTACACCATTGCAAACATTATGTTGGTACAATTCAATTGCAAATAATGGTAAAAGAATGAAGCCATATTTGGTTTCGCAAGTAAAAGAATATGGAAAAGTAATTCAGCAATTTGAACCAAAAGTGGTGATTGAAAATGTTGCAAAACCTGCTACTGTAAGTAAGTTGAGAGCTATAATGGAAGCTGTGGTAACTAAAGGAACAGCCAAAGGAATTTTATTAAATCCAAATTATTCGATTGGTGGTAAAACAGGAACAGCACAAATTTTTCAATTAGGTTCGGGTGGTTTTAATAATAAAGGTGGTGGAGGCAATAAAAAGTTTTTAGCATCATTTGTTGGTTATTTTCCTGCTGATAATCCTTTGTATAGTTGTATTGTGGTTATCTACAATCCAACAAAAGATAAAAGCGTTTATTATGGGTCGCAGGTAGCTTGCCCAGTGTTTAAAGAATTGGCTGATAAGGTTTATGCCACATCAACTTTTATGCATGCACCTATTCAGAAAAATGATTCAACATTACGACCCAACGATAGGCCAATTGAGATAATTGGAAATTCAAAAGAAGTTGAATTAGTATTAAGTGAATTAAAATCAAATTATAATGTAGTTTCTGAAATTGGTTGGTGTGCCATGTTGCGAAATGGAAATAAGTATTCATCTGTAAACAGAAATATAGAACAAGGCAAAGTGCCTGATGTAACAGGGTTTTCATTAAAAGATGCTTTGTATGTTTTAGAAAATAAAGGGTTGAAAGTAAAATTTAAAGGCAATGGAAAAGTGGTAACACAATATCCTGAAGCTGGTGAAATATTGATAAAGGGAAGTGAAGTGAATTTGGAATTATCGAATTAGAAAATGAAAAAAGTAGAACACGGATTAGACAGATTGAAAAGATTATCACGGATAAAAAAAACAGTTTAAATCTGTTACATCAGTGTAATCTGTGTTCCATCAAAAATAAAAATTGAAATTATTAAGCAACATATTATATAAAGTAAATCTACTCGAAGTAATTGGCAGAACTGATGTTTCAGTGGCTTCCATTCAATTTGATTCTCGAAAAATAGAAAAAGGTTCAACGTTCTTTGCCACAAAAGGTACAACAAATGATGGTCATCAATTCATTAATGATGTAATTACAAAAGGAGCAACAGCAATAGTTTGCGAAGAATTTCCTGCTGAAATAAAAGAAGGAATTACTTATGTAAAAACTACCAACGCTGCAAAAGCTTTGGGTATTGCTGCTTCCAACTTTTATGATAATCCATCAGAGAAGTTACAATTGGTAGGTGTTACAGGTACAAATGGAAAAACAACAGTTGCTACTTTATTACATCAATTGTTTTCAGGCTTGGGTTATAAATGTGGTTTGCTTTCCACTGTTCAAAATAAAATTGGTGAGCAAATTATTCCAAGTACTCACACAACACCTGATGCAGTGAGTTTGAACAAGTTGTTGCATGAAATGGTAGAAGCTGGTTGTGATAAGGCTTTCATGGAAGTGAGTTCGCATGCGATTCATCAGAATAGAATTGCAGGATTGAAATTTGTTGGCGGAATTTTTACCAACATAACTCACGACCATTTAGATTATCACAAAACTTTTGAAGAATATTTAAAAGTGAAAAAAAGTTTTTTTGATGAAATGCCGAGTGATGGATTTGTGTTGAGCAATGTGGATGATAAGAGAGGAAATGTGATTTTGCAAAACACAAAAGCAAAGCAAAAAACCTACAGCCTTCGTCAGATGGCTGATTTCAAAGGAGCGGTTTTAGAAAATACTTTAGAAGGTTTGTTGATGCAGATGGATGGAACAGATGTCCATTTCAGAATGATAGGAAAATTCAATGCGTACAATTTGTTGGCTGTGTATGCCGCGGCAAGATTGATGAATGAAAAGAAAGAAGAGGTTTTGCAAGTGTTGAGCAGTTTGAAAGGTGCCGAAGGAAGATTTGAAGTGATTAGAAATGCGGAAAGAAAACTAACTGGAATAGTTGATTATGCCCATACACCTGATGCTTTGCAAAATGTAATTGAAACGATTAACAACATACGTAACGGTGCTGGAAGATTGATTACGGTTGTTGGTTGCGGTGGTGATAGAGATAGAACAAAAAGACCATTAATGGCGGAAATAGCTTGTAAAGGAAGTGAGTTGATAATTCTCACTAGCGACAATCCGAGAAGTGAAGAGCCTGAAATGATTTTAGAAGAAATGAAAAAAGGAATTCCTTTTGTAAAAAACAGAAATACTTTTTCTGTTACAGATAGAAAAGAAGCTATTAAACTGGCTTGCAGTATGGCTTCGGTAGATGATGTGATTTTGGTAGCAGGAAAAGGGCATGAAAAATATCAGGAGATAAAAGGTGTGAAAAATCATTTTGATGATGTAGAAGTGATTTCAGAATTTTTGTAAAAAGACATAACGCAAAGTCGCAAAGAGAATAAGTAGCAAAGAAAAATTTGGCTTCTTGGCGTTATAAAAGAATAAACCACTAAGACACTAAGAACACAAAAGTTACACTAAGAAATTCTTAGTGAATCTAAGTGAACTAAGTGCCTAAGTGGTAAATGAAAAATTGAAAATCATAAATCAATAAATCGCAAATAAGAAACGTGTTTTACTATTTATTCAATTACTTACATGATCATTTTAACCTAAGCGGTGCAGGGTTGTTTAAATACATCACCTTCCGAGCCGCATGGGCAGCGATTTTTTCGTTAGTAATTTCATTGTTGTTGGGCAAGCGAATTGTAAAATTTTTACAGAAAAAACAAATCGGCGAAACGATTAGAGATTTAGGATTAGCTGGCGAACAACAAAAGAAAGGAACCCCAACGATGGGAGGATTAATCATCTTGGCAGCGATTTTAATTCCAACATTATTATTTGCAAGAGTGATGAATGTGTACATATTAATGTTGATTGCCACTACAATTTGGATGGGCACGATTGGTTTTGTAGATGATTACATCAAGGTATTTAAAAAAGATAAAAAAGGATTAGCAGGAAAGTTTAAAGTGATGGGACAAATTGGTTTGGGCTTGTTGGTGGGTTCATGTTTGTTCTTTAATAAACATGTGATTATCAAAAAAGAAATTGTGAAAGAAGGTGTGGTGCAAACTGCAACAAATGCACAAACAAATTTTTTGCAAGCATTTAATAAAGACGTGGAAAGTAGCATGGATAGTGTGAAATCGCCTGTTACAACTATTCCATTTGTAAAAACACATGAGTTCAATTATGCGAAATTGATTTCGTGGATGGGCGATGGATACGAAAAATATTCGTGGATAATTTATATTCTGATTGTGGTGTTTATCATCACTGCGGTGAGTAATGGTGCGAACATTACAGATGGTATAGATGGCTTGGCAACAGGTACTTCAGCGTTGATTGGATTAACATTAGTAGTATTTGCGTATGTGAGTGGCAATATCAATTTTGCTCGTTACCTCAACATTATGTACATACCACATGTAGGTGAGTTAGTGGTTTTTGGTGCAGCTTTCATTGGTGCATGTGTTGGGTTCTTGTGGTACAACACTTATCCAGCGCAAGTTTTCATGGGTGATACAGGAAGTTTGGCATTGGGTGGAATTATTGCAACGATGGCTTTGTGTGTGAGAAAAGAATTATTGATTCCGATTTTCTGCGGCATTTTTTTAATTGAAAATATTTCAGTGATGTTGCAAGTAGCGGTGTTTAAATATCGCAAAAGAAAATACGGATTGGAATATGCACAGCAAAACCGATTGTTTAAAATGTCGCCATTGCATCATCATTATCAAAAGAATGGAATGCATGAATCGAAAATTGTGATGCGGTTTTTTATCATCGGAATTATGTTGGCGTTGTTTGCCATTGCAACTTTGAAAATTAGATAAAAATAAATCGCCACAAATGCACGAATAAAAAATATTAGTGAATTCGTGGCAAAAAACAACAAATGAAAAGGCTTGTAATACTTGGTGGTGGTGAATCAGGAGCAGGAACAGCAATTCTTGCCAAGCAAAAAGGTTTTGAAGTTTTCTTAAGTGATAAAAATAAAATAGCAGATAAATACAAAGTTCTTTTACAACAACACAATATCGAATTTGAAGAAGGTCAGCATACGGAAGAGAAAATTTTGAATGCAGATGAAATAATGAAAAGTCCGGGTATTCCTGAAAAAGTGGAACTGATAAAAAAAATAAGAGAGAAAGGAATTCATGTGATTAGTGAAATTGAATTTGCTGCTCGATATAGCGGCAATGCAAAATTGATAGGTATAACAGGCAGTAATGGCAAATCAACCACTACCACTTTGATTCATCATATTTTGGTGAAAGCAGGATACAAAGCGGCGTTGGTGGGTAATATCGGAAACAGTTTTGCATTAGAAGTAGCTAACGGCGGTTGGGACTATTATGTGATTGAAATCAGCAATTTTCAATTGGATGATATTCATGAATTTCGCCCAGATGTGGCTCTGCTGCTGAATTTGTCAGAAGATCATTTGGATAGATATAATTACGAATATCAAAAATATATTGATTCAAAATTCAGAATCACAATGAATCAAAATGAAAATGATGTATTTATTTATTGTGCCGATGATGAAAGAATTTTAGAAGAAATAAAAAAACGGAATAAGAACCTCATCCTAAATCCTTCTCCTACAGAGAGGGATTTAAATAGCCCGAAAGGAAATGTGGGTGACGTTCCCCTCTCTGAAGGAGAGGGGTTAGGGGTGAGGTCAATAAAAGCGAAAACCATTCCTTATTCAATTACAAAAGAATTGAATGAAGGAGCATATATAAAAGATAACCATTTAACCATAACCATAAACCAAAAACAATTATTCACTATGTCTATTTATGAATTGGCCTTACAAGGCAAGCACAATCAACAAAACTCTCTGGCAGCAGGCATTGCAGCAAATGTAGTAGAAGTTAGAAACGAAGTAGTTCGTGAATCATTAAGCGATTTTAATGCATTAGAGCATCGTATGGAATTTGTTGCTACAGTTCGTGGAATTGATTTTGTAAACGATTCAAAAGCAACTAATATTAATTCAACTTGGTATGCTTTGGAAAGTGCAACAAAGCCTGTAATCTGGATTGCTGGTGGTTTAGATAAAGGTAATGATTACACTGTGTTGCAATCATTAGTAAAAGAAAAAGTAAAAGCTATTGTTTGTTTAGGAAAAGATAATCGTAAAATTCATGAAGCTTTTGCCCGTTATGTAGATATGATTGCTAATACGCAAACTGCTGAGGAAGCGGTGTTGATGGCTTATCAATTGGGCGAACAAGGTGATGTATGTTTATTGTCGCCGGCATGTGCTTCGTTCGATTTGTTTGAAAATTATATGGATAGAGGTACGCAATTTAAATCGGCTGTTAAGTCTTTATAATTTTTGGTTAGTTTAACTTCAATAATTTTTAAAACATATAGACACATAGTTTTAGAAAATGGAAAAAAATATTACTAAAAAATATTTGGATGGTTTAACTTTTGAAGTTATTGGAGCAGCTATTGAAGTACATAAATATTTAGGGACTGGGCTTTTGGAAAGTGTTTATCATGAGTGTATGAAAGAAGAGTTGATGCATAGAAAAATAAATTTTTTCACAGAGTTCAAAGTTCCATTGAAATATAGAAATAAAATTTTGGATGTCGATTTTAGATGTGATTTGTTTGTAGAAAATTGTTTGGTGGTTGAATTGAAAGCAGTTTCAGAAATAATTCCCATTTTTCAATCTCAATTGTTAACCTATATGAATCTATTGAATGCACCAAAAAAAATATTAATCAATTTTAACTGCTCAAATATTTTTAAATATGGGCAGCAAACTTTTGTAAATGAAATTTTCAAAAAATTGCCAGCATAATAATTTCTACGTGCCTATGTGTTTTAAAAATAAAATTAAATTTTGATTTCAAAAGAAGACATAGAATATGTTAATCCATCGGCTTTAGTTTCAAAAACTAAAGGAGATAGAAGTATATGGTTCATTGTTATTTTGCTAACATTATTTAGTTGCTTAACTGTTTATAGTTCAACAAGTGCTTTGGCATACAAAATATCTTCAACGCCTGAGGGTTTTTTAAAACGACAAATCGTGTTTGTAATTCTGAGTTTAGCTGTGATGTATTTTTCTCATTTAATACATTATAAATATTATTCACGAATAGCACTTGTCCTTTTTTATTTAACACTTCCTTTATTACTTTTCACGTTATTGGCTGGTAGGCATGTGAATGATGCATCTCGGTGGATTGAAATTCCTTTAGTTGGCATCACATTTCAAACTAGTGATTTGGCAAAGCTGAGTATCATCATGTACACCGCCAGAATGCTATCACGTAAGCAAGATGTAATTCATGATTTTAAAAAAGGTTTTGTACCATTGATGTGGCCAATTATTGCCATTTTTATTTTGATATTGCCTGCTAATCTTTCAACAGCAGCAATACTTTTACTAACTTGTTTAGTATTACTTTTTTTCGGACGAATAAATTTAAAACAACTTTTTTTATTTGGTATTTGTGGATTGATGTTAGTGCTTTCATTTGTTTTTATTGCTAAAATGGTAGGTTATGAGGGTAGAATAAAAACTTGGGAAAGCCGAATAGCATCTTTCAATTCTGATGCTAAAGATGAAGTTCCGTTTCAAACTCAACAGGCTAATATTGCTATTGCAAAGGGTGGAATTACTGGCGTTGGGCCTGGAAATAGCACTCAACGAAATTTTTTACCACACTCAGATAGTGATTTTATTTTCGCAATAATTATTGAAGAATATGGTTTGTGGGCTTCAATATTATTAATGATTATTTATTTATGGTTTTTATTTAGATGTATTAAAATATTTTTAAAATGCCCGGGTGCATTTGGCTCGTTTTTAGCCGTAGGACTTGGCTTTGCATTGGTCATTCAGGCATTGATGCACATGTCAGTAAATGTACATTTAACGCCGGTTACAGGCGTTACACTTCCGTTTATAAGTATGGGTGGCACATCGCTTTTATTCACAAGTTTAGCAACTGGAATTATTTTAAGTGTGAGCAAGCATGTGGAAGAAGAGCAACAATTATTGCAAGAAGCTGAATTAAAAAAAGCAGAAAACTCAACTGCTGAAACAAAAGATATTCAAGAATCTGAAGCACCTTTTTAATATGCCTAAAAAATTTATCATCAGCGGCGGCGGCACTGGCGGACATATTTTTCCTGCTGTTGCTATTGCTAATGCTTTAAAAAAAAATATTCCCGATTGCGAAATTTTATTTGTGGGTGCTGAAGGCAGAATGGAAATGCAAAAAGTACCTGAAGCTGGCTACGCTATAAAAGGCTTACCCATTGCAGGCTTGCAGCGCTCGATGGATTTAAAAAATTTATTGTTGCCTTTTAAAGTTTTGAAAAGTGTAACGATGGCGATGAAAATTATTACAGATTTCAAACCTGATGTAGCTATTGGTGTTGGTGGTTATGCAAGTGCGCCATTGTTGTTTGCAGCAAAATTAAAAGGCATCCCTTATGTAATTCAAGAGCAAAATTCGTATGCTGGCATCACGAATAAAATATTAGGAAAATGGGCAAAGAAAATTTGTGTGGCTTATGATGGTATGCAAAATTTCTTTCCGAAAGAAAAAATTGTATTCACTGGAAATCCTGTAAGAGCAGCTATTTCAGGAAGTAAAATAACTAAACAAGAAGCGTTAGCGTTTTTTGATTTAGCAGAAAATAAAAAAACTGTTTTAGTAATTGGTGGAAGTTTAGGAGCCAGAACTATCAATCAAAGTATTGATGCAGGAATTGATTTTTTTGTGCAGAACAATTATCAATTGATTTGGCAAACAGGAAAAAGTTTTAACGCCCCACCTAACCTCCCCAAAGGGGAGGGACAAAGGCATTCGAGCGTTGGCAAAGTCTCACCCTCTGGGGGAGATTTAGAGGGGGCTGTTAGAGTTTTTGATTTCATCAAACAAATGGACATGGCTTATGCCGCCGCCGATATTATTATTTCAAGAGCTGGCGCATTAAGTGTTAGTGAATTGTGTATTGTTGGAAAGCCTTGTGTATTGGTGCCTTCACCGAATGTGGCAGAAGACCATCAAACAAAAAATGCAATGGCATTAGTCAATAAAAATGCAGCTGTGTTGGTGAAAGATACAGAAGCAAAAGAGAAATTAATTTCAACTTTACTTGAGTTAATTAAAGATGAAACCCAACAAAATCAATT
>JBEANU010000187.1:0-11282 GCA_041165265.1 Bacteroidota bacterium
ACTCAAAAATTAGTATTTTCGCCCCCTAATTCAATTCAAAAAAAAATAATACATGAAAGAAGTTTTTATAGTAGCCGTTGCTCGTACACCCGTTGGTGCTTTCGGAGGTTCATTATCTTCACTAAGTGCGGTTCAATTAGGAAGCATTGCTATTAAATCAGCAGTTGAACGTGCTGGCATTAAACCTGAAATGGTACAAGAAGTTTATTACGGTAATGTAGTAAGTGCCAATATTGGTCAAGCTCCAGTTACACAAGCTTTAATTGGTGCAGGTTTGCCCGATACAATTCCAGGAACAACTATTAATAAAGTATGTGCCAGTGGTATGAAAGCTATTATGTTAGCTGCTCAAAGCATCATGACAGGCGCTAATGACATTGCTGTAGCTGGTGGCATGGAAAGCATGAGCAATATTCCTTATTATTTAGATAAAGCAAGAAATGGTTACAGAATGGGCAACGGAACTATCATTGATGGAATGATTAAAGATGGTTTATGGGATCCTTATGGCAATGTGCACATGGGTAATTGTGGTGAAGTATGTGCTAAGCATTATAATTTCACTCGTGAACAACAAGATGCATTTGCTATCGAAAGTTATACAAGAGCTATCAATGCTACAAAAGCAGGTTATTTTAAAAATGAAATTGTTCCTGTTGAAATTGCTGGTAAAGAACCTATTACGGTAACGGAAGATGAACAATTTAAAAAAGTGAAATTCGAAAAAGTACCACAATTAAAACCAGCATTTCAAAAAGAAGGCACAGTTACAGCCGCCAATGCATCGCCATTAAGTGATGGTGCTTCAGCTTTAGTTTTGATGAGTGCTGAAAAAGTAAAAGAATTAGGCGTAACGCCTATTGCAAAAATTAGAGGTTTTGCTGATGCAGCTCAAAAGCCAGAATGGTTTACTACTGCGCCTGCTAAGGCTGTTCCGTTAGCTTTAAAAAATGCAGGTTTAACATTAGCCGATGTTGATTTGCATGAAGTGAATGAAGCATTTGCTGTGGTAGCTATGGCTAACGCAAAAGAATTAGATATACCTATGGAAAAAATTAATATTTGGGGTGGTGCAATTGCTTTAGGTCATGCCTTGGGCAGCAGCGGAAGCAGAATAGTAATTACATTAATTTCAGCATTGCAACATACTAATGGAAAAATTGGAGTAGCAAGTATTTGTAATGGTGGTGGTGGTGCATCAGCTATTGTAATTGAAAAATTGTAATCGAAAAAAATAAAATTTGTTGGCATTATTTGTGCCCACAATCAACTGAAAAAAAACAAAATTTTTAACTTAAATTAACTTAAAATGAAACGAATAATTAGCTTTAGTGTAATCGCAATTTTGCTGGCAAGTGCCGTAAGTATTGCATCATATCGTAACTTTACGCCTATTGCAGCTATGCCCATGAATGGTGAAAAAGCACCCAACTTAATTTTTAAAAATCCTGAAGATAAAGTAATGGCATTAAGTGAATTAAAAGGCAAAATGGTATTAATTGATTTTTGGGCAAGTTGGTGTGGCCCATGCCGCAGAATAAACCCAATGATGGTTCAGATTTACAATAAATATCATGATAAAAAATTTAAAGGTGCCAAAGGGTTTGAAATATTCAGTGTATCGTTAGATAATGATAAAGAAAAATGGAAAGCCGCTATTAAGGCTGACGGTTTGGCTTGGCCATATCATGTATCAGATTTAGGTGGATGGAATAGCGCTGGAGCAAGATTATACGGCGTAAACTCAATACCACGTTCATTTTTAGTAGATGAAGAAGGTACAATTATCGGTGCAGGATTAGAACCTCAAGATATTGTGAAAGAATTAGATGCCAGATTGAAATAAATTTCAGTTTTCATCTGTCAATTTGACTAAAAAAATGCAGTGGCAAACTCTTTGAGTTTGCCATTTTGCTTTTTAAGAAATAACTTTAGTTTTGCAACCCAAAAAATATTATGGAAGAAAATAAAAACACCGAACCTACTGAAACTATTATTGATTCAGTTGAAAATGAAATAGAACAACCTATTATTGTTGAAGAAACAAAATCGCCCATTGAATTATTACAGGAAGAACTAACTGCCGAAAAAGATAAATCATTACGATTATTTGCCGAATTTGATAATTACAAAAAACGTACATCAAAAGAGCGTTTGGAACTTATTCAAACAGCCGGAAAGGAAGTAGTAATAAGTATGTTGCCTGTTTTAGATGATTTTGAAAGAGCATTAAAACAAATGGAAACAGCACAAGATGTATCAGCTGTAAAAGAAGGCGTACAAATGATTTACAATAAATTCAAAACCACGTTAGAGCAAAAAGGATTGAAAGAAATGCAAGCTATTCAGCAAGAATTTAATGCTGATGTACATGAGGCAATTACTGAGATTCCTGCCCCAACTGATGATTTGAAAGGCAAAGTAATAGATCAAGTGGAAAAAGGATATTATCTTTTTGATAAAATTATTCGATTTGCAAAAGTGGTGGTGGGTAAATAATTTGGAAATTGAATACAGATACTTTTCCTAATTTTATCAGAATAAACTTAAAATAAAAGTATAAATAGAATCGCTTAACTTTGAAAAAAGAAACATTGACAACTACAACAGAAAAAAAGCCGAAAAAAAAAGTGAAGGAATACCAAATTCCTGAAAACCACTTTAATATGGTTCAAGATAGTGGTGCAGACGAAAGAAAAGAATTCTTCCGGCATAAAAGCACAATTTTATTTCAAGGAACTGTGCTCGATAAAACAACTTTTGAAAAAGAATTTATTGACATCATAGTAACATCACCACCTTATAATGTTGGTATTGAATATAACTCCAATGATGATACTTTAAATTATGAACAATATTTGGAATTTTCAGAAAAATGGATGACGAATTGTTTCAATTGGAGTAAGCCACAAGCAAGATTTTTACTCAACATCCCGCTTGATAAAAATAAAGGAGGACAGAAAAGTGTTGGAGCTGATCTAACAAAAATCGCACAAAAAATTGGTTGGAAATACCACTCTACTATTGTTTGGAATGAAGGAAATATTTCAAGGCGAACCGCTTGGGGTTCATGGCTTTCAGCATCAGCACCATTTGTAATTGCACCTGTTGAGTTGATTGTTGTTTTGTATAAAGGCGAATGGAAAAAAACTGGAGGTACACGACAATCAGACATTACTAAACAAGATTTTATGGATTGGACAAACGGCTTGTGGACTTTTAATGGACAAAATAAAAAAGGCGCAGGCGGGCACCCTGCCGCATTTCCAATAACACTTCCTCATAGGGCAATAAAACTTTTCAGCTATGTTCGAGATGTAGTATTTGACCCTTTTGCCGGAAGTGGAACAACATTAATAGCAGCAGAGAATAACAACCGTATCGGAATCGGACTTGAGATAGACCAACATTATTGTGAAGTAGCCAAACAAAGAATTATTAACGAAACAGGAACAATAGATTTTTCAAATGAAACAACAAATAACTCAATCAGAACTCATAATGGAGTTCTTCAAAAAAAATCCAAAAAGAAACATCAAACATCCTGAAATTGTTGATTGGGTAACTCAAGAATGGAAGAAAAGAACAGGCGAAGTTTTTAGAGATCCTGATAGAGGAATCAGAAAACTTTCGCAAAGCGGTCAATTACAAAAAATTTCAAAAGGTGAATATCGATATGACCCTGATTTTGTTGTTAATCGTATTTTAGAAGATTTTACCGCTGCTCAAAAAGCCGAAATCTTAAAACGAGATAACTATCGTTGTGTTATTTGTGGAAGAGGAAGAGATGCCGGAGTAGAGTTACAAGTTGACCATATTAAAGCAAAAGACTTTGGTGGGCAAGCAATAATTGAAAATGGTCAAACATTATGTGCCCAGCATAATTTCAAAAAGAAAAATTATAAGCAAACTGAAACTGGTAAGAAAATGTTTATTCGACTTTATGAACTTGCGAAATCTATCGAAGACAAAGAAACAGAAAAATTTTGCGCAGATATATTAGAGGTTTTTGAGCGAAATAATATGAACGGACACATAGAGTGGAAGAAATAAACCTTAACGAAACCACATTCAATTTCTAACTTTATAAAATCCTGGTTGTTGATTTCCTAAATTTATAAAAGAACAAGTCTACAAAAACACAAAACAAACATTTCGGTCAGCTGTGATTGTATTCACCAATGACCAATATCAAATGACTAATGACTATGAGCAAAAGAGATTATTACGAAATATTAGGAGTTTCAAAATCATCATCAACCGATGAAATAAAAAAGGCATATCGCAAAGTAGCTATGCAATACCATCCTGATAGAAACCCTGACAATAAAGTAGCAGAAGAAAAGTTTAAAGAGGCGGCTGAAGCTTATGAGGTGCTTAGTGATGCCAACAAAAAAGCTCAATATGATCGTTTTGGGCATCAGGCACAAAACATGGGTGGCGGTGGTGGTGGCTTTCAAGGTCACGGAATGAACATGGATGATATTTTCAGAAATTTTGGTGATGTATTTAATGATGAAAGTCCATTTGGTAGTTTTTTTGGCGGACAAAATCGTAGCCGTGGCGGTGCTAACCGAGGCGTACGTGGCAGCAACTTACGAGTAAAAGTAAAATTAACTTTACAAGAAATTGCTGAAGGAATTCAGAAAAAAATAAAACTTAAAAAATTTGTTCCATGCAACACTTGTGGTGGCAATGGCGCAAAAGATAAATCATCATTTCATAATTGCAACACTTGTGGTGGCAGAGGCGTAGTAACTCGTATAATGAATACTATGCTGGGGCAAATGCAAACTCAAACCACCTGCCCAACTTGCAATGGCCAAGGTACTACCATTGCTGCAAAATGTAACAGTTGTAATGGTGAAGGTAGAATTACAGGTGAAGAAACTATTACGATGGATATTCCGAAAGGGGCGGTTGATGGCATACAATTAAGCATGAACGGAAAAGGCAATGCTGGAGAACGTGGCGGTAGTGCAGGCGATTTAGTAATTAGTATTGAAGAAGAACCAAATGAGTTTTTACAACGGGAAGGTTTAAATGTAATTTACGAATTGCATTTAAATTTTGTGGATGCTTGTTTAGGAACACAAGTTGAGGTGCCTACTATTGATGGCAAAGCAAAAATTAAAATTGCAGAAGGCACACAAGCCGGTAAAATTTTCAGATTAAAAGGTAAAGGAATTCCTGATTTACAGAGTTATGAAAAAGGGGATCAATTAATACATGTAAACGTATGGACGCCTAAATTTGTAACATCAGATGAAAGAAAAATATTAGAAAAATTAAAATCATCACCTAATTTTCAACCACAACCTGATAAGGAAGAAAGAGTTTTTTTTAGTAAAATGAAAGATATGTTCAACTAACCAAAAGGGCTGCAAATTTGCAGCCCTTTTGATTATTACAAATTAAATCTTTATTAATCATTCACCAATCCCCTACCCGATTTTTTTATTTTACCATCACGTAGTAATTCATTTTTTATTTTATCAACAATACCGTTTACAAAATCTTTACTTTTAGGTGTGCTATACAATTTTGAAATATCAATGTATTCATTAATTGAAACTTTTATTGGCACTTGTTCAAAATAAATAATTTCACAAAGTGCTAATTTAATTAAAATCATATCTACTGCTGCAAGCCGCTCAGCATCCCAGTTTCGTAATTTTGGTTTGATTAATTCAGTAAGTTCATTTTCACAGTAATAGGTTTTATCAATTAATTCAAATGCAAATTTAATAGCTTCATCTTGTTTTAAATCAGCCATTTCAATTTTGCTTGATTTTAATGCCATGCTAATTCGTTTGAAAATAAAAGTTTGCTCATCCATCCAACCAGGGAATAATTCTTCCATCAATGAATTGAACAATTCATTTTTATAAATTAATTCAGCATACAAATAATTCATTAAATTATTTATCTCCTTACCATCAATTTTGGGGTTAGCAATAAATAATTTGTAGGGTTCTGAATTTTTAAATTCTAAATAAATTTTACGAATAATATCATCATCTACTTGATTATACGGCTTTTGTTTTTCAACAAAGGTGGCATAATCAGGTGATTTTAAAAATCCGTGAATTAATGGATTGTGGTAAATAGCAGTATTTACTTTTTTCTCCTCATCAGTCAACAAAAATTTTGAAGCTTGTACTTGTTCATCATCTAATGAATATTCAGCAATTCGTACACAAAAATAAATGTTTAATAAGTAAAGTTTATCTGATTGTTCAATACTTTGTTGTAACCATTTTACAATTACATTAATATCAGCAGCAGGGTTTTGCATGTGTGAATACAAGGCTTGCATTACTTTAATTCGGAGATTTCTACGGCTATACATTGGTTTATTTTTGTAAGAACTTTAATTGATTTGATGTTGCTATAAGTACATAAAAAAAGTCAATGATGAATCATTAAAATACACCATTGACTTTTTAAAAATTTTATAAAGTTGATTTCAACTTTGCTATTTCAGCAATTCGTTTTTCAGCTAATACTAATGCTGCTTTATGTGATGTAATGTTTTCTTTTTCAGCAGTATTAAAAATATCTAATGTTAATGAATACACTTTATCGGCTTTGCCCATGGCACGTTCCTTATTATATCCGTGTAATTCAGTATATACATTTATCAACCCACCTGAATTAATTAAAAAATCAGGCGCATATAACATACCCATATTGGTTACTAAATTGCCATGCACTACTTCATCTTCCAATTGATTATTTGCACAGCCTGCAATGATGGCACAACGCAAGCGTTTCAATGTTGAATCATTGATGGTTGCACCCATAGCACATGGTGCATAAATATCCATTTTCACATCATAAATAGCATCGGGTTCAACAGCTATTACACCAAATTTATTTTGCAATGCTTTCACTTTATCGGTAGCAATATCAGTAATATGAACTGTTGCTCCATCTTTCACTAACATTTCAACTAAATAACCTGCAACGTGCCCTGCGCCTTGCACAGCCACTACTTTACCACTTAACGAATCGTTGCCATAAGCTTTTTTAGCGGCGGCTTTCATTCCTAAAAATGTAGTATAAGCTGTAACTGGCGATGGATCGCCACTACCGCCCATGTATTCAGGTATGCCTGTTACGTGTTTGGTTTCCATGGCTATGTATTCCATATCTTCTTTATTTGTGCCCACATCTTCAGCAGTAATATATTTACCACCTAAACTATTGACAAACTTGCCGTATCGGCGCCATAAAGCCTCACTTTTATCTGTAGCTGAATTACCAATAATAACAGCTTTACCACCACCTAAATTTAAACCACTAATGGCAGCTTTGTAGCTCATGCCACGTGATAGGCGTAATACATCTTTAATGGCATCGGCATCGTTAGCATAATTCCAAAACCGTGTACCACCCAATGCAGGGCCTAAAGTAGTATTATGGATAGCAATAATTGATTTTAATCCGCTTGCTTTATCGTAACAAAAGGTTACTTGTTCATGACTATTAGTTGATATTTGATCAAATAATTGAGTTGAATTTGAAGGTGCCGAAACAGCTACATTTTCCATGTGTTAATTTTTTTTTAAGGTTGCAAATGTACAAGAATTATCCAATTATACCAACATCCACAATTAGTGGCTAATAATTTTACTTAATCTATATCCAGCTTTTACAATTTGTTTCTCAGCAATTGCTACTGAATTTTTATTATAGGCATTGCAGTTAGGAATTATTGGTGCTGTTTCCTTTTTTAAAACGCCTAATAATGCTGGTAATTTGCCTGATAAATAAACATTCAATTTTGCAATTTCAAAACTTTCATTGCTCCATGCCATATAACTGGTATCGGCCACAGTTTTTTTAAACTTAATTTGCTTTAATAAAATTAACGATTGCTGATATATTGATTTATACTTTTCAGATTTGCCCAATAACCCATCCCAATAGCTATGCAATTTTACTGCTGCACCTGTACTATCTACTTTAACCCAAATTGAATTACCACCCTTGTCGCCCTTTTTAAACTCATCATTATAAAATTCAGAGCAATGCAAAGGTTGATGAATATCACCCACTAAATGTACTACCCAACACAAAGCAATGGCTTTATCAGGTATTGATGTTGTATGATTGTTTAATAATTCAAGATTAATTTTTAAAGCCGTTAAAATATTTGCATCAGGGTTCATAATTGTTTTATCGCTCAAATTATTAGCATCTATTTTATAATCAACATAATGCCATGTTGGATGGTCATTTGGATTTTTTGAATTACGAATATCATCAGGATAAGTGCTGGCTTGCATCATCAAAAAATCTTCATAAGGCACATTTTTCAACTTTGAAAATTCATCATTCCATTTAATGATATCAGGATGTTGTTTTAAAATTTCAACACATTTTAATTTATTTTTTTTGTTCATTTTTTTATAGGCCATTAAAGCTACCATTTTGTGCCCGTGGGCATTCCAAGCCAAGCATTGCGTTGAGCATATGGTAAAAATAAATGCTATTAATAAGTGTGGTTTATTCATGATATAAAATTCAATTTTTGATTATTTACAATTTCAATTTAATTACCAACTGCGCTTTAATTTATTATATTTTTCAATTCCTATTTTAAACTGAATGGGATGATAGGTTTGGTTAGAAGTTGAACCTACGGTATACAATCCAATTTTAAATTTATCCATCCCAATTCTAATAATTTTTTCAATTCCAACAAAAACTTCTGCATACTTTAAATTTCGTTCAGGAACATACAACAAGCCAGCACCAGCTACTTCAAGTAATTTTAATTTTTTAATAATAGGAATTTTATTAATCACTGAACCATTAAATTCATGCACAATATGCGCTTCATAAAACCAATTTAAAACTGCAAAAGTTGAATCTAAGGCTTGAAAATTTCGAATAGGATTGGCAAATAAAAATGGATCGCCACGACGCATAAATTTATAATCAACCAATTGCAAATTGCGTTGATTAAAAAATTTACCCATGGTGAAATTGTATGAAAAAACACCAGCCAAACCCAATGTTTGCCGTTGCTTTAAGCCAAATTGAAAAAAATCAAAATCAACTTTACTATTTAAAACAGTTGGAATTCCTTTTCGCCAATTAGTATAAAATGTAGGATACTTTGAACCCAAAATTATTTTTTGCCATCTATCTTTTAAATATTTTTGCATAGGCGTATAAGCCAAATCAATACCAACATAACATGCCTCATACGGCTTAAATGTTTTTACTTGTTGATTAGTAAGTATATACTTTAAAGCGGTATCAAATTTATTACTTAGCTTGTAGTTGCTTACATCTTGCCTATACGCCATTTCAATTTCATTACTAATTCTGAAACCATTGAACAACTCAGTTTCATGCGCTACACTAATTTTTTTATTCTGATAATAATTACCTCGTTGCAATAAATTAATGTATGCATCATTAATATTGATGAGTTGAAAATCTTTTGCCAAATCAATACTATAGCTTGACCGATGAAATGGATTATACATATGTGTAAAAAATGCTGAACCTTTCAAATCCTTGTTCCGTAAGCCATACGACGGACTAATGTTTGAAAAAATAAATTGTTTGTTTTTGAATCGTTTATTAATTGATACTTCATTACCAATACGAGCACCACCTAAATAAACGGGCCTATACATCGTAATCATTGCTCCTATTGATATTTCACGTTCCTTATAATGATTATAAAAATTTAAACCATTGTAGGCAAGGCGTAAAAAAGTGATTTTATTATTTGCTTGATCAACGCTATCTAAATATTGATTGGTATGCGTATAATTGAAAACACTATCCTTAAAATGAATAAAAAGTTGTTGCTTTTTGCTTAATGTATCAGCCCGTTTGTGCTTCCAAAACATTGAATCTGTTTCATAAGCCGATTCAGTAGTGATGCCTATTTCATTACTAAAATATTTTTTTGAAAATAATTTATTAAGTTGATAATTGCCATAAGAAACAGTTGTATTTCCTAACAATTTTCCTGCATTTGTTTTTACCTGATATGCAAAAACTTGTTGGTGCAATAACCATCTATTTTGCTGTTGAGCATATTGCTGCTCTACCCTAAAATAATTGTATTGTGGTGTATGATAATTAGGGAATTCAAACCAACATTTTGTAATCACAAAAACCGAATCTTTTATAGTTACTTCGCCCGTTAATAGGGCATTGCCCAAGTTTCGTGGTGTAATTTTTATTCTATAATAATGGCATCCATTTTCATCATACGATTTAATCATTTTAAATTTATATGCCACCAAACCACTGTAACTAAATGGCGATAAAAATGGCACTGCCGATAATGCCTTTATTTCAATTAAATTTTTGTACAAATTAAAATCACCGTTGGTAGTTGTAAGGTAAAATAAGTTGCTTACATCACCATACTTTTTTACCCCGGTTCTAGTTTCCTTCATTTTGTTAGGATATGCATAATCCAGCACTATAGCTATTTCGGCTAAACTATTACCATTAAATTTATTTCCATTTTTTATTTTTAATGAATCAATTTTAGTATTATTTTTTTCTTGCTTGGCTTCCAATTCTTGCCATGCTTTTATATATAAATTACATGAATAATTATAATTAGGATAAGCCAATGAATCTTTATGTTGAATTAATTGTTTCATAATTTCAGTAGCCCTATCTTTTTTAACCGATGAAATTTGAATTGATTTTAATTGAGTGTTATTTGATGATTCAAGTTGTATGTTTTGCTCCAAATTTATTCTATCTAAAATAATAGTAACTACTTGCGTTTTGTAACCTAACATTGATACCACTACATCATACTTTCCTTCCTTCAATGTAAATTCAAAATACCCTTTTGTATTGGTAGTTTTGCCCAACTGTTCCTCTTTAATTTGTATTGAAGCATAAGGCAGTGGCTCATTTAAAGCATTGGTAACTATGCCATATACTTTTAATGGTTGTGCCATTATCCTTGCTGAACTCAGCAAAAATATAATAACACTAAAAATCAAAAATACTTTTTTCATGATAGAATTTAGGAAACGAAATTTGTGTGATTCAGTTGCATAATAATGAAATATTTTTCACTTCATCATTCCCTCAACGCTTTCCCAATATTTTTTGGCAGATAAATTCCAACTAAAACCAACCATTACTTCTAATTTAGTTAATAGGTATAGGCGTTTAGGTATCACGTTGAAAGTATTGATTTTATTCGCTTTGGCTCATTTATTACCATCTTTTTTAGGAGTAGATCAAAGATTGTCCCCATATTTTGCCTTCTGTTGTAC